>JAIXQV010000245.1 GCA_027485535.1 Oxalobacteraceae bacterium
CTGCAAGGGAGTTGGCGAAGCGCTTTGCATCGGCGACAACATTCAACCCGGCATTAGCCGAGTATGGCCTTCAGCGCATCGATGAACGCCGCATTCTCATCCGGCAGGCCAATAGAAACACGCAACCACTGCGGCAAACCGTAATTGCCCACCGGGCGAACGATGACGCCTTTTTTCAGTAACTCAAGATTCACTCGCGCGCCGGCGCCTTCATCATCACCCGCGCGAAACAAAACAAAGTTACCGTACGAAGGCACGAATTCGATACCCATCTGCGTAAACACATCGGTAATTTGACGGTAGCCGTCGGCATTTAGTTGTGCGCTTTTGTGAAGGTAGGCGTCGTCGTTCAATACGGCGACGGCGGCCGCTTGCGCAAGCGAGTTCACATTGAAAGGCTGACGAATACGATTGAGCAGATCGGTCAGGCCGGGTTGCGCGATGCCGAATCCGACACGCAAACCCGCCAACCCATAGGCTTTGGAAAAAGTACGCGAAACAATCAGGTTCGGGTATTGCCGTACCCAAGCCAGTGGGTCGTAACGCAGCTCAGGCGGCAGATATTCGGTGTAAGCCTCATCCAGCACCACCACCACCGACGGCGGCACTTGCTTTAGCAACGCAGCGATCTGCTCACCTGCAACGATCGTGCCGGTTGGGTTATTAGGATTGGCGACAAACAGCAGCTTGGTATCTGGTGTAATGGCGGCGGCCATAGCGCTCAGGTCATGCCCGAAGTTTTTCGCCGGTACCACAATCGCACGCGCGCCGACAGCTTGCGTCGCCAGCGGATATACGGCAAATGAGTACTGCGAGTACACCACTGACTGGCCCGGCTGCACCAGCGCTCGTGCTGCTAGTTCGAGAATATCGTTACTGCCATTACCAAGCGTGATCCAATCAGTCGGCACATTGAATTTCTTCGAAATTGCACCTTTGAGATCGAACCCATTGGAGTCCGGATAACGCGCAAGCTCAGCGAAAGCCTGCTGCATGGCGCGCTGCGATGATTCAGGAATGCCGAGCGGGTTCTCGTTGGAGGCCAGCTTGACGATATTCGCTTCATCAAGACCGAATTCACGCGCAACTTCGGCGATTGGCTTGCCGCCTTGATAGGGCGCGATAGCGCGAACGTAATCTGGGCCAAAGTTCATCATGTCAATCGATTCCGGTAAGTTCAGGCAGCGTGCGGGTAAGAGCCCAGCACCTTAAAGAAAGCGGCTTGCGTCTGCAGCTCGGCGAGTGCCTCGGCGACTTTGGCATCGTGCGCATGGCCTTCGATATCGACGAAGAAAAAATACTCCCAGCGCCCCGTGCGCGCAGGACGCGACTCGAAACGCGTCATCGAAACGCCATGTCGCGCTAGCGGTGCTAGTAGCTCATAGACCGCACCAGATTTGTTGGGCACGGACAGCAGCAAGGAAGTCTGATCACGACCCGAGGGGCCGGGCTGCAGCGTACCGACGACAAAAAAACGGGTTCGATTGTGCGGGTCGTCTTGGATATGCGCATGGGCAATCGCAAGGCTGTAACGACGCGCCGCCATGTCCCCCGCAATCGCTGCAACGCCAGATTCTTCGCTTGCCATGCGCGCCGCTTCACCATTCGACGCTACCGCGCGTCGCTCGAGCTGCGGGTAGTGCTCGTTCAGCCAGGCCTGACACTGCGCCAGCGCTTGCGAGTGCGCACAAATGCGCGTCACACCCTCCATGGCCCCAGTGCGCGTCATCAAGCTATGCTGCACTGGCAGCGCCACCTCGCCGCTGATACTGAGCGTGGTGCGCATCAACAAATCAAGCGTACGGTTGACTGTGCCTTCAGTCGAGTTCTCAACCGGCACCACACCAAATTCTGCAGTACCCGCCTCTACCGAACGGAAAATCTCATCAATCGACACACAAGGCAAACCCTCGACCGCTTGCCCGAACTGCTGCCACACCGCCTGCTCGCTGTAAGTTCCAGCCGGGCCCAAGTAAGCAACTGTGATGCGCTTTTCGAGGGAACGACAAGCCGACATCACCTCACGAAAAATCGACTGCAAATCAGAAGATGCGAGCGGGCCATGATTACGCTCAGCGACACGCGCTAGTACCTGAGCCTCGCGCTCCGGACGAAACACCGGCGCGTTGGTCTCCGCTTTGATGTGACCGACCTGCTGCGCGACACCCGCGCGCTGGTTCAGTAGCGAAATCAGCTGCGCATCGATCGCATCAATCTGATCTCGCAGCGGTTTCAGCTTGTCGTCGCTCATCTCGCCCTTGTCGCTTGTTATCGTTATCGTGGGCCCGTCTCGGGAAATCGTTTGGAAAACTCAGCTGGCCGGTGCATCGTCCGCGGCGCTATCTTCATCGGCATCGGCCTCGAGAATACGCTGCAGCCCAGACAGCGTCTCGCCCTGCTCTACCGCAATCAGTGTCACGCCCTGTGTGGCACGACCCATCTCGCGAATCTCGGATACGCGCGTACGAATCAATACCCCACCGGTAGTGATCATCATAATCTCGTCGGTCGCATCAACCAGCGTCGCCGCGACCACTTTGCCATTACGCTCAGAAGTCTGAATCGCGATCATGCCCTTGGTGCCGCGACCATGGCGAGTGTACTCAGTGATCGGGGTACGCTTGCCGAAGCCGTTTTCGGTGGCAGTTAGCACCGATTGCTGCTCGTTTCCGGCAACCAGCAGCGCGATCACTTGCTGGCCATCTTCCAGATTCATGCCGCGCACACCGCGCGCAGTACGACCCATTGGGCGCACATCATTCTCATCGAAGCGTACCGCTTTACCCGCGTCGGAGAACAGCATGACATCGTACTTGCCATCGGTAAGCGCAGCGCCGATCAGGAAATCGCCATCATCCAGATCAACCGCGATGATGCCGGCTTTACGCGGATTGCTGAATTCGGACAATGCTGTCTTTTTCACCGTGCCGAGCGATGTCGCCATGAAGACATAACGATCTTCCGGGAAGCTGCTGTTCTCGCCGGACAGCGGAAGCACCAGCGTGATTTTCTCGCCGTCGTGTAGCGGGAACATATTCACGATAGGCTTGCCGCGCGCATTGCGCGAGCCCTGCGGCACCTCCCACACCTTCAACCAGTACATACGGCCGCGGTTGGAGAAGCAAAGGATGTAATCGTGCGTGTTTGCGATGAAGAGTTGCTCGATCCAATCGTCTTCTTTGGTGGCGGCTGCCTGCTTGCCACGGCCACCGCGCTTTTGCGAGCGATACTCGGATAGCGGCTGCGACTTCATGTAGCCAGTGTGCGACAGTGTCACCACCATATCCTGCGGCGCGATCAGATCTTCGGTACCGAGGTCAGCCACGTTGAGCTCAATCACCGAGCGACGGCGATCCTTGTTACCCTCGCCATACTCGTTCTTCGCTGCGTTCAGCTCATCGGTGATGATGGTTTTTACGCGTTCCGGCCGCGCGAGGATATCCAGCAAATCAGCGATTTGCGTCATCACCTCTTTGTACTCGTTGACGATTTTGTCTTGCTCGAGACCGGTGAGTCGCTGCAGACGCATCTGCAGAATTTCTTGCGCCTGATCGTCCGACAGTTTGTACAAACCATCGCTCTGCAAGCCGTAATGGCGCGGCAAGCTCTCCGGACGGAAAGCATCGATACCACCCGAGGCCGCCATTTCGGTGCGCGACAACATCTCGCGTACTAGCGAGGAGTCCCAGGCACGGGTCATCAGCTCTGCCTTGGCAACCGGCGGTGTTGGCGCCGCTTTGATAATCGCGATGAACTCGTCGATATTGGCGAGTGCCACTGCAAGGCCTTCCAGCACGTGGCCGCGGTCGCGGGCCTTACGCAACTCGAATACCGTGCGTCTTGTGACCACCTCGCGCCGGTGCGAGAGGAAGCAATCAAGCATCTGCTTCAGGTTGAGTAGTCTTGGCTGACCATCCACCAGCGCTACCATGTTCATGCCGAAGGTATCTTGCAGCTGTGTCTGCTTGTACAAATTGTTCAGCACGACATCGGGCAACTCACCGCGCTTCAACTCAATCACGACGCGCATGCCGGATTTGTCGGATTCATCGCGGATATCTGAGATACCGTCCAACTTCTTGTCGCGTACCAGCTCGGCGATACGCTCGAGCAGTGATTTCTTGTTGACTTGATACGGCAACTCATCAACGATGATCGCGGCGCGACCATCACGAATATCTTCAAAATGCGTTTTCGCGCGCATCACCACACGGCCACGGCCGGTGCGGTAGCCATCGCGCACACCAGCCACGCCATAGATGATGCCGGCGGTCGGGAAATCCGGTGCCGGGATCAACTCGATCAGCTCTTCAATCGTGCAATCGGGCGCACTAAGCAAGTGCAGTGCACCGTTAATCACCTCAGTGATGTTATGGGGCGGAATATTGGTTGCCATACCCACTGCAATGCCGGAGGAACCATTGATCAGCAGGTTAGGAATACGGGTTGGCAGTACCGATGGCTCTTTTTCTTTACCATCGTAGTTAGGCACGAAATCAACGGTGTCTTTGTCGATATCGGCCAGCAATTCCTGAGAGATCTTGTCGAGGCGGCACTCGGTGTAACGCATCGCCGCAGCATTATCACCATCGATAGAACCAAAGTTGCCCTGCCCATCCACCAGCGTATAGCGCAGCGAAAAATCTTGCGCCATTCGCACCAAGGTGTCGTAGATAGCCTGGTCGCCGTGGGGGTGGTACTTACCCATCACCTCACCGACGACGCGCGCGCACTTCACGTAGGGCCGATTCCAGACATTATTGGTCTCGTGCATCGCGAACAAAACGCGTCGGTGCACTGGCTTCAGACCATCACGCACATCCGGTAGCGCACGCCCTACGATTACGCTCATTGCGTAGTCGAGGTAGCTCTTGCGCATCTCCTCTTCTAGCGAGATCGGGATGGTTTCTTTAGCAAATTGATCCATGGAATCGGCAAGCGCGGCAGGAGGATTTTCGGGTTGACGAGGCGCATCGAAAGCACATAAGGCGCAGCGTCAAAAAGCCCTCAAGTTTACCATGCCGCCCCTCAAAAACTGGTACCAGCGGCAAGCACTTAAACCCATAGGCGCGGGACCGATTCTCGGTTAAAATGATGATTAATTGGCATGATATGCCAGCAGGCCTCCCCCAGCGCCAAGGGCAATGGAGAGGCAGCGGGAATAAATTCTTTCATTCGGGACCAAACATGAAACTTGTATTGCGCGCATTACTCACCATCAGCTTGCTCGCCTTGGGAACCAGCGCTGTCGCCGCCGGTGAAGGCAAAAAAGGTTATTTGGTCGACAGCCAGAACGGGGTGGTTCGTAGCGGCTTTGGCCTCTGCTGGCACACTGGCTTCTGGACGCCTGCCGATGCCATCGAAGAATGTGACGGTGGCATTGCCAAACCGGTCGCCGCGCCAGCACCAGCACCAGCGCCTGAACCCGCCGCGCCTGCTGCGGCTCCAGCGCCAGTAGTCATCAATGAGCCAGCGCCTGCTCCGGCACCGGCACCGGCAGCGGTTGTTGCCCCAGCCCCAACAGCCGAGAAAGTCACCTACTCGGCAGATGCATTTTTTGATTTTGACAAAGCCGTCTTGAAGCCAGAGGGCAAAGCGACCCTGCAAAGCTTAGTGGCTAAATTGAAAGATACCGACATCGAAGTCATTGTCGCCACCGGTCACACAGACTGGACCGGCTCCGACGCCTACAACATGAAGCTATCGATGCGCCGCGCCAAGGCCGTCAAGGCGTTCCTAGTTTCCAAGGGAATCCCAGAGGCGCGTGTATTTGTTGAGGGCAAAGGAGAAAGTCAGCCTACTGCAGACAATCACACCAAAGATGGTCGCGCCAAGAACCGTCGTGTTGACATCGAAGTAGTGGGTACCAAGAAGTAAGCAGCGAGTGCATTGATCAGCTGCATTTATCGCTGACAGTCAACTGCACCTCCTGGAAAGCCGCTGCTGAGCCAGCGGCTTTTTTCTTGCCATAACTATTTCCGCTATCATCCCGTTATGAATGCCGATCCAGCAGAACTGAAAAAATTCAGCGAGCTTGCACATCGCTGGTGGGACCCACAGTCAGAGTTTCGTCCGTTACACGAAATCAATCCCTTACGACTCGAGTGGATCAACGCACGCGCGCCTTTGAATGCTCAGTGTGCGCTTGATGTCGGCTGTGGCGGCGGCATACTTGCCGAGGCTATGGCAAAAAAGGGCGCTAGCGTCACCGGCATTGACCTCTCTGAAAAAGCGCTCAAAGTCGCAGACCTTCATAGCCTGGAATCTGGCGTGTCAGTACGATACGAGTACATCTCCGCAGAAGATCTAGCCGCGCGCGAAGCAGGCCAATACGATGTCGTCACCTGCATGGAAATGCTGGAGCACGTTCCCGACCCAGCGGCTGTCGTGAAGGCCTGCGCGACCTTAGCAAAACCCGGCGGTCATCTTTTTTTCTCGACCATCAATCGTAATCTGAAAGCCTACCTATTCGCAGTGATCGGCGCTGAGTACATTCTGCGACTGCTACCGAAAGGTACGCATGATTACGCAAAGTTCATCACCCCGGCAGAGTTATCGCAGTCCTGCCGTAGCGCGGGGCTTGAGGTCGAGGCACTGAAAGGCATGACCTATAATCCAATCACTAAGATCTACTCGCTGAATCAGGATACCGATGTCAATTACCTGATTGCCTGCCGTAAGCCGTACTAAGCATATGCGTAGATCACTCCCTGTCCCACGTGCAGTGCTGTTCGATCTCGATGGCACGCTGGCAGATACCGCACCCGATCTTGCGAACGCAGTCAACAAAATGCGCCAGGATCGCGGACTACCCTTAACGCCTTATGAACTGCTCAGACCGATGGCGTCGGCCGGCGCGCGCGGGCTGATCGGGGTAGCGTTTGGTATTCAACCCGGTGACGCTGAATTCGAAGCGATGCGAACCGAGTTTCTCGCCAATTACGAAGCGCAAATCGCCGACCAAACCGTACTGTTTGAGGATGTCGTTGCGCTACTGACGAAGATTGAGTCGAACAATCAGCATTGGGGCATCGTTACCAACAAACCATTGCGTTACACCGATGTACTCCTACCGCTAATTGGGCTCGCGCACGCAGCTTGCTCAATATCGGGCGACACCACGCCACACGCCAAACCTCATCCCGAGCCACTCTTTGAAGCTGCACGTCGGCTACAACTGCCGCCGGAGCAATGCTGGTACGTCGGTGACGATCTACGTGACATACAAGCCGGCAAGGCTGCCGGTATGCCAACTATTGCCGCCGGCTGGGGCTATTGTGGAATGAGCGAACCCGCGAACTGGGATGCTGACTTTATTGCAGGTAGCCCACGCGAAATCATCGAGCTACTTTCTGGCACTTGAATTCTTCTGTATTTGCCTCGCTTGATCAGCTAGAATGGGTTTACTGTTTGGGGGCGACCTGGTTTCGACAGGGGTTGCGAAGCAGCGTAGGGCATGCCGAGGACTGGTGACCTCGTAAATCCAGCCGGAAATCAATAACTGCAAACGATAACTCGTACGCACTAGCTGCTTAATTGCGGCTTCCCTCATACCGTCTCGTCCCTGGGGCGGGCCAGCAATGGCGCGTGAGGTCATCTACAGGGAATCGCGTGATGCCGGGTCACTTGGCATGGCGTTAAATTTAGGTGACTCGCCTTTCCGCAGCGTGTGCGTCCGCGTCGGCAAGGTCAAAATCAAACGACAACACTAAGCATGTAGAACTGCCTGTAGAGGGCTTCTGGACGCGGGTTCGATTCCCGCCGCCTCCACCAACTAAAAGACCACCCTTGCGGTGGTTTTTTAGTTGGTGGATTCCAGTGGTGTCAACCCGCGTCCACGCGGGTTGAAATCACACCATGCCGTTGGCGGTCTTGTACTGCGATGCCGCCACGCCGTCGAGCGTGATGATGGCTGAAATACCGGTACCGTCATGATCGTACGCGAGGTAGGTGACGTTATCATTGCCGCCCACGAACACATCGGCGACCTTGAATTGTGTGCTAGGCGTTCCAGTGGCTGAGCCTGTATTGAAATGATTCATCGCAGAATTGATGAATCCATCTAGCGTTCTGGCCGTGGTGGCAACGTTCGCCAAGCCATCAAACTGCAACTCATCATGACCTAGGCGAAAGCCTTTGATCAAGACCTGCTGTATTGCGGTATCTGTCGTAGTGTCTTGATCAGCGCCAAATTCTATGATCGCTTTGCCGCTGCTACCACTGAAGCTTATATCAACTGCATCCAGTAATTGATTTACTGCAGATGATTTATTGCCCAAACTCAATGTCGCCGTACCTGCATGGCCACTATTACCTAGCTGCGCCTTTCCACCATCAGTGAACAACTTCAATGACATCGATACTGCATCGTCTTGCTGGATCGCATCTAGAAATATATTCATAGGCGCGGCACTCAGTTTCCCGAGTTGCAGATCGGCGGTTGCGAGCGCCCCCGCAGAAGACGCATTACCACTATCGGCATGCATGGCGATAGTGCCGCTGACACTAATACTGTTTCCAGCGCCTTGATGGAGCGCTATTTCAGCGCGACTCGCCTCACCCAGCGCGCCCACCGATATGCCTTCCGTCAAGGTGACCGCAGCAGAAGCCGCTTCAATTTTCGCACTGGCATCACTACTAGTGCCACTAGCGACAATCGACAGTCCGCCTTGTACACTAATCGGCGATGATGTCGTCGCGAGTTTGAGACTGCTCTCACTGCCCGCAGCCGTCGCTGCCAAATTCAAATCACCCGTGACATTGATTTTTTCTTGTGGACTTTCCACAGATAGTACTGCTCGCGCGTCAACACCGGAAGCGAAGACACTCAAACTATCACCAAGACTAATCACACCGCGATCTGGACGTATCAAAAAATCTATCTCAGCGTTCGAGCCGCTTGCTTCAACGTGGACTGGTCCGGTTATCTTGATATCTGCCGGCGCTGTTATGGGGGGCGTTGCGCGGTCGGGTCCTGAATGCGTAATCAATTGGCCGCTGACACTGCTGCGGGTCCCTGCTGAAATTAAGTCCAGGTCACCCCCCAGGGTCAGGTTCCGACCAACGGAAAACACGTCAAGCACTGTCCGCGCATCGTAGCCCGCGCTACTGACCAGCACATCACCTGAAATACTAACTGCACCATAGCCAGTGACCAACCCATAATCGACGACATCGCCGCCAATCGGAGAAGTTAATCGACCCGCGCCAGCACCAAGACTGATTTTGGCGCTCGGCGTGGTTGCGTTGGTGTTGCCAAGAATTGCTGAGACAGTAAGGCCTCCAGCAATGGCTATATCGCCACTGAAAGTCCGTAGATTGATAACAGAACTTGCGTCCAAGGCGGTTGATATCGCTTGAACATGATTCGCCACCACAAGATTGCCACCACCGAAACTAGAAGCTACTGATCCATCGGAAAAAGAAAACTTTCCGATAGTGAGGTTGACATCTGTTTGCGAAGATTTCCCACTTGCCTCAGCGACGATTTCTTTTGCATTGAACCCTCCGAAGATAAATTGGGCAAGAAACTTAGCCTCTGAGTTATCTCCCCGCGCACTCGTCCGCAACGCACCATCGATCTGCATCATCGGGTAACTATTTGATGTGAAGCTAGCACTCGCTTTCGACCTGGTGCCAGCTGCATCAATCACTAGCTGGTTACCAATATAAAACGTCGACGTTACAATCGAAAGAAGCAGATAGTTCTGATCGACACTGAGCTTCGCTTCGGCGGCGTCACCACTCGCGACAACGCTAGCCCCTCGATTGAAATTGATATTACCTGCTTGATAGTTGATCGTAACACTTGCAATCGCCTCAGATCCGGCAGCATCCAAACCAAGTAAGCCGCCCAAAACTAGCGTGCTCTGGGTAGTACTAGACATCGTCAGCGAGGTTATCGATCGAAAACCGCTTGCACTCAATATGCTGCCCATCTTAAGGTTGATATCGCTGTCGTTAGTCCTCGTAAAAGCAAAATCTACCTTTGCATCCGTGCCTGTCGCTTCAAGCTTAAGTAGTTGATCACTTGAGACGCTATTAACGGTGAGCCTCCCTTCCACTAATGAAATGTCACCACTGGCAAGTGCGTTCATACCAGAATTAAATGAGGCGCTACCTGATCCCTGGTCAAGGGAAAACAATGTACGACCGCGCAGTCCTTCTGCATTCAATTCAATCTGGCCTTGAGTGATGAACGCCGTATACGGCTTGACGGTTCCACTACCCGGTGTGATCTCAACAAATGCCTGACTTCGGAATTTCGTCGCCGTTGCGTTGAGGCTTTGCAGGGTAATGTTCCCGTCACCTGTACTCAGCGTCAGCGTCTTTTTTTCTGCTACAGCAGCGCTTAGCTGGACTGATGCGACATTAATATTGCCACGAATTTCATTTACTGATGATGGATGCGTGGATAAGGTAAGCGGAAAATTTATGATCGTGCTGTTAACTTCAGCGGCTGTTGGCAACGCCACCGCATCCGTGAAGTTAAATGGATAACGGGAATAATCTTTCAAACGAATTAGCCCTGTAAAACCAACACCATCAAGATCGTAGACGATATATAGAGCATTCTCTTGCCAATCATATGCCGATACGTAGGTGGCAGAGCCGATCTGTTGACCAATCTGAACAGAAGAGTCTCGAAGGAAGGTATCGAGGTCAGAGAAAAAAGGAAATCCGGTTCCGGTCAAACCATTGCTTGTCAACTGTGACGGCAACATCAACGTGTCAACACCAAAGCGGAAGCCTTCGATATCCAGCCTGTTTGCTTTGATAGCATCGATATTCAAGTTCGCGTCTGCTGATCCAAGAAGAATATTGCTAACACCTCTTTGGATATAGTTAATCTTGATGCTGGCAGCAGATTTATTGTCTATCTGTAGGTAAGCGGTACCAGCACTGGTAGTCGATCCGATATTGAAGCTGCCACCATAGGAGAGGTTATTCACTTTCAGCACGGCCGTATCGTTTGCTCGTACTGCATCAACACTTGCAACACTACCACTACTGTCCATGGCGATCGTTGCGGAAGCAATCGTTCCTAACCTTGAGTTTTCGCCGCTGTCTGCGAGCACCGAGACACTACCTGTCGCCTTTATGACCTGAGCACCGTTGAATGTCGCCGCCGATGCCAAACCAGCCGCTTTAACCAGAAGACCACCTTTCAAATCGACCGCGGGTGATGCTGAGCTGACGAATGAGGCACTTGCACGACTCCCATACCCAGATGCGCTAACCGTCAATTGACCATCGATACTACCGCTGATGGCGGTCGCTGTTGAATTTGCCTCTATATCGATTCTGGAGCGGGCCAATTCGCCATTGGCCGTCACCATCAGGTTGCCACC
>JAIXQV010000252.1 GCA_027485535.1 Oxalobacteraceae bacterium
TTGCGGCTATCGCCAAGTCGCTTTCCGTGAAGGATGCCGAGCTTGACGGCCTGACTCGGCGCTTGGCTGCGATGGAGCGTGACGGACAAATCAAACCCGATCGGCGTGGCCGACTGCAGCTGGCAAATACCTCGAATTTCATCGAAGGCATCGTCTCGGCGCATCGTGATGGCTATGGTTTTCTTATGCCCGATGATGGCGAGGATGTTTTCTTGCCAGAGCGTGAGATGCAAAAGGTACTGCACGGTGATCGAGTGCAGGTACGTGTGACAGGCCTTGATCGCCGTGGTCGGCCGGAGGGCACGATCGTCGAGGTGGTCAGCCGCGCCAACACGCACGTCATCGGCCGTCTGGTGAATGAAAATGGTGTTTGGCTTGTTGTGCCGGAAGATAAACGCATCAGCCATGACATTCTGCTGGCGGGTTCGGTCGGCGATGCAAAAGCGGGCCAAGTGGTCAGCATCGAGTTGACCGAGCAGCCGTCTCGCTATTCTCAGCCACTGGGCAAAATCGCCGAGGTATTGGGCGAGATTGATGACCCCGGCATGGAGATCGAGATCGCTGTACGAAAGTACGGCGTCCCCCACGAGTTTTCAACAGCGGCGCAAAAACTGGCAGCCGCTTTGCCGTCTGAGGTCGGTGATAACGATCTCGATGCACGCGTCGATTTGCGTGACGTGCCATTGGTCACGATTGATGGCGAAGATGCGCGCGACTTTGATGATGCGGTTTACTGCGAGCCTTGCAAGATCGGGCGCGCCAAAGGCTACCGTTTGATTGTAGCGATCGCCGATGTCAGCCATTATGTGAAACCGAATGATGCGCTGGATGCCGACGCACTAGAGCGTAGTACCTCAGTCTATTTCCCGCGGCGTGTGATACCCATGCTGCCAGAAAAATTGTCGAATGGTTTGTGCTCGCTGAACCCAGAGGTTGACCGTCTCACGCTGGTGTGTGACGCTGTCATTACGATGAGCGGCGAAATCCGTGCTTATCAGTTCTACCCGGCGGTGATTCACTCGGCAGCGCGGCTGACCTACACCGAAGTGGCTGCGATTCTTTCCAATACACGAGGGCCAGAGGCGCAGCGGCGCCCTGGCTTGTTACCGCATCTTCAGGATTTGTATGACTTGTTTCAGGTCTTGCTGGCAGCGCGCAAGCAGCGTGGTGCGATGGACTTTGAAACCACCGAGACCTACATCGTGGTCAATGCCGCCGGCAAAATCGAAAAGATCTTGCCGCGTACCCGTAATGATGCGCATCGAGTGATTGAAGAGTGCATGCTTGCCGCCAATGTCTGCGCGGCAGACTTTGTGCATCGGCATGAGCACCCGGCGCTTTATCGCGTCCATGCAAGCCCGTCAGAGGAAAAGCTCAATCAGCTGCGCACTTTCCTCAAACAGCTTGGCTTGTCGCTCGGCGGAGGTAATTCACCAGCGGCCTCTGACTATGCTCAGCTGATGGAAAAAATCCACGGCCGGCCAGACGCCGTGCTGTTGCAGACCATGCTGCTACGGTCGATGCAGCAAGCGGTTTATAGCCCGGAGAACATCGGCCATTTTGGTTTGTCTTATCAGGCGTATGCGCATTTCACCAGCCCAATTCGGCGCTACCCGGATTTGCTGACCCATCGTGCGATCAAGGCGATTTTGCAAGGCAAGCGATACCACCCGAAGGGAATCGAAACCGAGACACTGAATACCAATCTCTCGCCGATGGCGCGTAAGTTACTCGCGCGCGATCGCGCCAGCGGCAAAAAGCGCGCTGAGGGAGATTTGGCGATATGGGAGTCACTCGGCATTCATTGCTCGGCGAATGAGCGGCGCGCTGATGAGGCCTCGCGTGACGTGGAAGCCTGGCTCAAGTGTTATTTTGTGCGCGATAAACTCGGTGAAGAATTCACCGGAACGATTTCGGGTGTCGCGTCCTTCGGTATTTTCGTGCAGCTTGATGCGCTGTATATCGAAGGCATGGTGCATGTGACGGATCTTGGTGCTGATTATTTTCAATATGATGAGGCGCGCCATGAGCTGCGCGGTCAGCGTACCGGCATTCGTTATCAGCTGACCGACCGAGTCACAGTACAAGTCAGTCGGGTGGATCTTGATGCGCGTCGTATAGATCTGCGGCTAGTCCATCAGCCGGATATTCACACCCAAATCAAGAAAGAGTCGCGGCGTGCCGATGCAGAGCATGTGCGTAGTGGTTTATTCGGGGCTAAAAAAGCAGCGAAGAAAGCCCCTAAAAAAGCAGCCGCTGCCAAGCCAGAGAGCGCCAAGGCACGCAAGAGCGCAAAGAAGACAAATGGTAGCGGCAGTGCGTCGCGCGCTGGCCGCAAAAAGCGCAAGTAGGCAACTTTGAAATCGAAACTTATATTTGGCTTTCACGCAGTGACCGCGCGTTTGCGGCTGGATGCCTCGACCGTGGAGGAAGTCTACGTCGATTCATCGCGCCATGATCGTCGCATGGGTGATCTGTTGCGTGCCGCTAAAGGCGTCAATGTGCGCGTGATCCAGGCAGATGATCAGCGCCTCGATGCCATGGTGGGTACGCGTCGTCATCAAGGCGTTGTAGCCCGCGCCGGCGAGCTCTCGTTGGCGCGCAACCTGGCCGAGCTGCTGGATATGATTCAAGGGCCACCGCTGTTACTGCTGTTGGATGGCGTGACTGATCCGCATAATCTCGGCGCTTGCCTGCGTGTGGCGGATGGTGCTGGTGCGCATGCAGTGATCGCGCCCAAGGACCGAGCAGTGGGCCTGAACGCAACCGCCAGCAAAGTTGCCAGCGGCGCAGCAGATACCGTGCCGTACATCACCGTCACTAATTTGGCACGCACCATGCGTGAGTTACAAGAGCGCGATATTTGGCTGACCGGTACGACTGATGATGCCGAGCAGAGCATGTTCGATCTTGACTACACGGGTGGTACCGCCTTTGTGATGGGCTCAGAAGGCGAAGGGATGCGACGCCTGACCCGCGAGAACTGCGATCGTCTGGTAAGCCTGCCGATGATGGGCACGGTCGAGAGTCTGAACGTCTCGGTGGCCTCCGGGGTGTGCCTGTATGAGGCGCGCCGTCAGCGGCTGCGTGCAGCGGGTGGGTAAAATGTCGGGATCGGTCCCGGAGTAGTCACATGTTTAGCCGCCTTAACGAAGATATCAGCAGCATCATGCAGCGCGATCCCGCAGCGCGTAGTCGCTGGGAGGTCTTGACCTGCTACCCCGGCCTGCACGCCATCGTGATGCATCGCTGGGCGAATGCTTGCTGGCGTATGGGTCTGAAATGGCTGGGCCGTTTCATCTCGCACATCTCGCGCTGGCTGACCGGCATTGAGATTCACCCCGGTGCCACCATCGGGCGCCGCGTATTCATTGATCATGGCTTTGGTGTTGTGATCGGCGAGACCGCAGAGATCGGCGATGACTGCACCATCTATCAGGGCGTCACGCTCGGCGGCACATCGCTGAACAAAGGCAGCAAGCGTCATCCAACCTTAGGCCGCGGTGTGATCATTGGTGCGGGGGCGCAAGTCTTAGGTGGATTCACGGTGGGCGAGGGTGCCAA
>JAIXQV010000094.1 GCA_027485535.1 Oxalobacteraceae bacterium
CACACTTGCACTATGAAGTGTTTCGGCATGGTCACGTGATGAATCCTGTCCAAGTGCTGCCTACCGGTGGCGGCTGAGCTTATCAGATCGAAAACTGGCAAGCTCAAGCAGTTTCTTCAAAACAAACCCAAGTAATTGATTTTTTGAAGACGCGATTTTAGGCGTTGCGCTTTACTGATCTAGTAGGTGTAACGAGTAGCTTAATCACGAAAAAATCAATCCCGCACCGACGCAGTGTCCGGTATATTGCGAGTTCGAAAATTGGAACAGGAGGGCCATATGTTCCGCAAAATGAAGCAAAGCAAGCTGCTACCGACGCAAGAAAAATTCGACACACTCATCGGAGCAACAACCGAGATTTATGGCCGTCTGGTGCTGTTAGATAGCGTGCGTATCGATGGCAAAGTCGTCGGCAATATCGAGACAGCGAAAGAAAAGAAAGTCACTGTTGCGATTGGTCGATCGGGTGAGGTATCAGGCGACATCAGTGCGCATCGTGTGATGGTGGCTGGCAAAGTCGAGGGCAATATCTACGCGAATGAGCGTGCCGAGTTCCACAAAGACTCTGAAGTGCGTGGCGATATTACGTACGGCACCATCGGTGTTGAGCACGGCGCGAAGTTGCTTGGCTTGGTGATCCAGGCACAAAACAACACCAGCACGACTGACGCTCAGACGGTGATCAAGATGGCGCAGGAGAAGAAGTAAACGCTAGATTTCTGACTACGCACAGTCAAAAAAAAGCCTGACAAACGTCAGGCTTTTTTGTTTTTGTCGGGCTGATGATGCTGAAGCCCGATGCTGCTTGTTTAGGGCTTTTTCTTGAGCTCGCCCTTGACCACACCACCGCGCTGGATGGTGATGCTCTTGAAGCTCACCTTGCCATCCACTACCGCACGGCTGCCAATGGTCAAATCGCGGCAATCCAATGAGCCCGCGAAGTTACCCTTCACGTTCATGGTGTCGCAAGTGACGTTGCCGTCCAACACGCCCGTCACACCGATCTGGATCGAGTGCAGCGAGAGCGTGCCGCGCACCGTGCCGTCGATAGTCAGATAGCCGTTCGAGCGGATCTCGCCAATAAATTCAAAGCCCTCACTGATAATCGAGGGTTTGAGATTATTGACCGCAGGTTTCATGCCGCCGTTGCCGTTACCACCCGCTGGGTAGCCAGAATCAATTTCCGCCGTGAGCATTTCTGGTACGAGCGGTTCTGGCTCGATGACCGGCGGCTGGCTAGTTTCGATGGGAGTCGCCATTTTTTCCCGTTCGTCGTTACGTTTTTTATTGATGAACACGAGTCAGAGCCCCGAAGTCAGTAGGTGCCCGATGCCGGACCGTCACCATCAATCTTTTGTAGTGAACCCTGAAGGTCACCGCCCTTTTCAATCTCGATCTCAGCATACTGAACCGAGCCGAGCGCCTTGCCTGTCGATCTGATGAACAACGACTTCTTGGCCGTGAGGGTGTCGTGAATCTCGCCGCGCAGGTCGATGATCTCTGCAGTGACCTTACCCTTGATCACGCCCGAACTGGCAACAATCAATTCTCGTGCCGTGATATCCCCCTCGATGCTACCGGACACCGATGCAATATCAGGAACAACGAATGTCCCGTTCAGCACGACGCCTTCGCCAACAGTCAGACAGCCGCTTTGATTAGAGTCCGCCAACACCGCCTCCATGAATCTGGTGAGAGAAAAAAATCAAACACTTGGGGCTTGCCATCATCCCATCCAAAGCCACGGATGCGGGGCGCTGGCAAACCGGTTTGATTCCTAAAAGAAATTATACGGTCAAATGTTCAGAAATTCGCAAAATTTTATTTCCGCAATGAATCAGTCGGTCGGTATTTCACGAAATTGCCAATATGGCACGCCCGTCTGAACCGCTGCATGGGATTCTGCAAACACCGATGCAGTCACACCCGACGAAGCAGTCATATGGAAATTCTATGGAGTAGATAGAAACAAAGCATTTGCCTTATATTCCGCAGAGCAGCATAATCATCCCGTCTCCTCTATGTCTTCTCCTCAGATATAGATTTAGCCCGCTCCCTGAGCGGGCTTTTTTTTGCCTGGGCTTTTATCCGACCTTCGCCCGGGGTTCTGCCCAGACTTTTGCCGAATTAGGCCCGCGCTCAGGCGCGCAGTATTCCGAGGATAGCCGACAGCTCAGCCCGCACCGCCAACAAGTCGAGCGCTTCAGGCTTGGCCGGCTGGCCAGCACCCGTTGCGTCGAGCTTGTTGCGCGCGCCGCTAATGGTGAACCCTTGCTCGTAGAGCAGCTCTCGGATGCGGCGGATCAGCATCACTTCATGATGCTGATAGTAGCGTCGGTTACCCCGACGTTTGACCGGCTTGAGTTGAGTAAATTCCTGCTCCCAGTAGCGAAGTACATGGGGCTTTACGCCGCACAGCTCGCTCACCTCGCCGATAGTGAAATACCGCTTCGGCGGGATTGGTGGCAGTGGCGCCAACGTAGGCTTGGCCGCGCGCTCGTTCATGGCGGCTTAGATCAGGCGGGATGCGCCGGTGGGCGGACACTCGCCGCATCAACCTGCGCTTTTAGCTTTTGGCTTGCGTGGAAGGTGACCACCCGACGCGCGCTGATCGGGATTTCCTCGCCAGTCTTGGGATTGCGGCCAGGTCGTTGCGGCTTGTCACGCAGCTGGAAGTTGCCAAACCCTGACAGCTTCACTGACTCACCGCGCTCCAGCGCATCGCGGATTTCGCCAAAGAAGGTATCCACCATGTCTTTGGCTTCTCGTTTGTTCAAACCGACCTGCTCGAACAGCAACTCCGCCAACTCAGCCTTGGTCAGCGTTGGTAATTCTTTCTCGGCACCGACACGCGCTTGGTTGGCTTGAATAGCCCGATCCAGATCGGCAGCGACAACGGATTCAACTTCTGCGGGATTGGTGTGATTCATCATGTTCGACGACAACCGAAATGGCTGCTTATTTTCTTATGGTCGCGCCATGCTTTTGGTGAACAGCCTCTGCCAGCGCCGCCATTGCTGCGTCGACCGATTCATCCTGCAGGGTGCTTCGAGTATCTTGCATGGTCACTCGGAAGGCAAGACTTTTTTGCCCTTCTGGCAGACCTTTGCCGCGATATTCATCAAATAAAACAATGTGTTGCATGATTCGACATACGGGGTTCGCCGCCACTAACTGGTGCATGGTGTCGATCAGCGACTGCACTAAAACCGATTGGTCAACCAATAGCGCCAGGTCGCGCATCACTGGCGGAAACTTCGATAGCTCTTGGTACGCTGGAAGGCTACGCTGCTGCAGCGCAGCGGCATCCACTTCAAACATCACCGGCGCCAGCGGTAGTTCGAGCGATTGCACCAACGCCGGGTGCAACTCGCCAATCACGCCGATTGCCTGATCACCGAACAGAACAGCTGCTGAGCGGCCTGGGTGTAGCGCAGGGTGAGACGCAGGCTCAAAGCGCAGGGTGTGCGGGGAGAACAAGGCCTCCAGATCCGCCTTCAAATCAAAAAAATCGACGGTACGCGAGGCTTGGCCCCACTGCTCATCAGCAACCGTGCCATAAGCCAGTGCCGATA
>JAIXQV010000175.1 GCA_027485535.1 Oxalobacteraceae bacterium
GGTTGATGAACCCGCTAATGCTTCGCGAAACGCGAAGAAAGGTGAGCAGCGATGATGCAGCAGTATTTCTCCAACTCCTATCTGTTTGGAGGCAATGCCCCGTACGTGGAAGAATTGTACGAGGCTTACCTTCTCAATCCCGGCGCAGTACCTGACAACTGGCGAGCCTATTTCGACGCCATGCAGCACGTGCCGGCTGTGGATGGCTCCGACCGCCCCGATGTGCCGCACGCGAGCGTTGTTGCCTCGTTTGCTGAGCGCGCGAAGCAGGGACCGATCCGCACCGTGACCGCATCGGCGGATGCAGAGATGGGGCGCAAGCGCGTCGCCGTCACGCAGCTGATCGCCGCTTATCGCTTCCTCGGTACCCAGTGGGCCAATCTGGACCCGCTACAGCGCCAGGAGCGCCCGACGATTCCTGAACTCGAACCGTCGTTCTACGGCTTCACCGATGCCGACCATGACACCGTGTTCAACATCAGCAATACCTATTTCGGCCCCGAGACTGCCTCATTAAGAGATCTGCTGCAGGCGCTGCGCGACACTTACTGCCGCTCGATTGGTGCTGAGTTCCAGTACATGACCGACCCGACCCAGAAGCGCTGGATGCAGGAGCGGCTGGAGTCAACCCGCGCCGCCGGCACCTTCACCGCTGAGGAGAAGCAGCACGTCCTCGACCGCATCACGGCGGCCGAGGGCTTGGAGCGCTATCTCCATACCAAATATGTTGGTCAGAAGCGTTTCTCGCTCGAGGGCGGTGAGAGTTTTATCGCCTCGCTGGATACGCTGATTCAACGCGCCGGCAGCCAGGGTGTGCAAGAGATCGTGATCGGCATGGCGCACCGTGGCCGTTTAAATGTTCTGGTCAATATCCTTGGCAAGATGCCGCACGATCTGTTTGCTGAGTTCGAGGGCAAGCACGCCGATGATTTGCCGGCTGGTGACGTCAAGTATCACCAAGGCTTTTCTTCCGATGTGTCGACCCCAGGTGGCCCTGTCCACTTGTCGTTAGCGTTCAACCCTTCACATCTTGAAATTGTTAATCCGGTGGTCGAGGGCTCGGCCAAGGCGCGGATGGACAGGCGCGGCGACAAAGACGGCAAAGAAGTGCTCGCCGTTCAGGTGCATGGTGATGCCGCATTTGCAGGTCAGGGCGTGGTAATGGAGACCCTCAACCTCGCGCAGACGCGTGGCTACGGTACCGGTGGCACCGTACATATCGTCATCAATAATCAGATTGGTTTCACCACCTCTGATCCGCGCGATTCGCGTTCGACTTTGTACTGCTCGGATGTGGTCAAGATGATCGAGGCACCCGTGCTGCATGTGAATGGCGATGACCCCGAGGCGGTGGTATTCGCGACGCAGATTGCACTGGATTTCCGGATGCAATTCCACAAAGACGTGGTGGTAGATATTGTTTGCTTCCGTAAGCTTGGTCACAACGAGCAAGATACCCCGGCGCTGACGCAGCCGCTGATGTACAAGAAGATCGGCCAGCACCCGGGCACGCGTAAGCTGTATGCCGACAAGTTATTCGCGCAGGGCGTGATTGCGGCCGATGGTGGTGACCAAATGGTCAAGGACTACCGACAGGCGATGGATGAGGGCAAGCAGACAGTTGACCCGGTTATCTCCAACTACAAAAATAAGTTCATCGTCGACTGGATGCCGTTCCTGAATCGGAAGTGGACGGATGCAGCGGATACCTCGGTACCGGTGGCAGAGCTGAAGCGCTTGTCAGAGCGGATCACGACGGTGCCGGAGAATTTCAAGCCGCACCCCTTGGTCGAGAAAGTCCTGGCTGATCGTGCTGCGATGGGTCGTGGCGAGATCAATCTCGATTGGGGTATGGGCGAGCATCTTGCGTTTGCGTCGCTGGTCTCATCCGGCTATGCAGTGCGTATCACTGGCCAGGATGCAGGGCGCGGCACCTTTACCCATCGTCACTCTGTGTTGCATGATCAGAACCGTGAGAAGTGGGATGCGGGCAACTATATCCCGCTGCAGCATGTCTCTGAGCAGCAGGCGCCATTTAACGTCATCGATTCAGTGCTGTCAGAAGAAGCGGTGCTGGGTTTCGAATATGGTTACTCGACCTCCGAACCGAATACGCTGACGATTTGGGAAGCGCAGTTTGGCGATTTCGCGAACGGTGCGCAGGTAGTGATTGATCAATTCATTAGCTCGGGTGAAGTGAAGTGGGGCCGCGCGTCTGGCTTGGTGATGATGCTGCCGCACGGCTATGAAGGCCAAGGGCCGGAGCACTCGTCAGCCCGTATCGAGCGTTTCTTGCAGCTTGCTGCAGACAATAATATGCAACTGGTACAGCCGACATCGGCGGCGCAGATTTTCCATTTGCTGCGTCGTCAGATGATTCGCTTGTTCCGTAAGCCGCTGGTGATCTTCACGCCGAAGTCGCTGCTACGAAACAAGGACGCGGGATCGCCGCTGTCCGAGTTGGTGAAGGGCTCGTTCCACACCGTGATCGGTGACACTGATGACAAGCTCGACGCTAAAAAGGTCAAGCGTGTGCTCGCCTGCTCCGGCAAGGTCTACTACGACTTGGTCAACGCACGTAAAGAGCGAAACACCACGGATGTCGCGATTATTCGCGTTGAGCAGCTGTACCCATTCCCGCACAAGGCGTTAGCGACGGAGCTTGCCAAGTTCCCGAATTTTTCTGAGCTGGTCTGGGTGCAAGACGAGCCTCAGAATCAGGGGGCCTGGTTCCAGATTCAGCACAATATTCTCGAGAATCTGGCCGATGGTCAAAAGCTCGCGTATGCAGGTCGTCCGGCCTCTGCCTCACCGGCAGTCGGCTACTACGACAAACACTACGCGCAGCAGAAAACCTTGATCGACGCCGCCTTCTCGAAGCTGAAAGGTTTTGTAATCACCAAGTAATGACCCCGCAGGTAGGTGGAAGCCGCCAACCTGCGTGACAAACCCGAAACGGAGTATGTAATGGCCATCATCGAAGTACACGTACCGCAGTTGTCCGAATCTGTCGCCGAGGCGACGCTACTCAACTGGCATAAAAAAGTAGGCGAGGCCGTCGCTCGCGATGAAAACCTGATTGATATCGAGACCGACAAAGTCGTGCTCGAGTTACCCGCACCGATGCAGGGTGTGGTGGTCGAAATCGTAAAGCCAGACGGCAGCACCGTGGTATCGGGCGAAGTCATCGCCAGAATCGA
>JAIXQV010000041.1 GCA_027485535.1 Oxalobacteraceae bacterium
CAATGCTCTCAGTAGCACCAGCGCAGCTGAAAAAGCGGCAATGACCAATACCTCGTCAAACTTGGTGAGCTCGCTGCTGGGCTAGAACTAGCAACGCCGCCTTTACATGGGTGGTTACTCTGACTGGTTTCAGTCAACATCGCCGCAATAATCACCGCATCCCCTACCCTGGGTTATGATCGCTTCAAGTATCGATTCAGCGCTTCCACCGTGACGATACACGCGGCCTGCCAGACCTTCGCCTTCACTCGGTGAAGAACTCATTTCGGGAAACCCCTCATGTCCATCTCAATGCCAACCCGTCGCCAGATACTTCACGTCATAGGCGCACTTGCACTCACGATATCGGCATCAGCATCCGCTAATAACGACTACATTGTGGAACTGCTTGATGACGTGATTGAAGCGCCGCATCGCTCAGAAGAAAATCGCGCACGCGATCGCTACCGACATCCGAAAGAAACATTGCTGTTCTTCGGGCTGCGCGAACACATGAGCGTGGTTGAGATATCGCCGGCAACCGGGTGGTATACCGAGATCCTGGCACCCATCCTGAAACGACAAGGAAAATTTCTAGCGTCACCGCCCGCACTGACAGCCGATACCCCCGAGCCACTCAAGCGGCGCGATGCAGCCTACAAAGCCATGGTAGCGGCTGATCCCAAGCTCTACGGTGGCACGACGATCGTGAACTTTGATTTGCAAAAACCCGTGTTTGGCACTGCCGGTAGCGCTGATATGGTGCTTACCTTTCGTAATGTGCATAACTGGGCGAAGGCAGGTACCGCAGATGCCATGTTCGAGGCGTTCCATACAGCTTTGAAGAAAGGTGGCGTGCTCGGTGTGGTGGAACATCGCGCGCGACCGGGTACTTCGTTTCAGCGGCAAATTGATTCGGGTTACATGACCGAGGCGTATGTGATTGAAACTGCGACACGCGCTGGTTTTAAATTAGTCGCCTCGTCAGATATTAATTACAACCCGAAAGACACAACCGACCATCCCGGCGGCGTGTGGAATCTGCCACCCAATCTGCGTGGCGTCGCTGAGAAAGACAAGGCGAAGTATTTGGCGATCGGCGAATCAGACCGCATGACACTGAAGTTCATCAAGCCGTAAACTCAGCCGACGACTCAGTCGGCTGAATCTGCCCGCTCCGATCAACCTGCTGAAGGGCTGGCAACCCGCTAGGATTGGGCCTGGAATCCATTCACGAATCCATTCATGAAACCATGAGGTGACTACTTGCGCTGAAAGCTACAGCAGCAAAACCTCAACCACCATAGGCATCGACCAGCACTTCGATGCGGCGGTTTTTAGCGCGACCTTCGCGCGTATCATTCGGCGCGACCGGACGTGTATCAGCCATACCGCGTACCACGACTCGCTCACGCGCTATGCCTGCGTAAGCGGTGAGATAGTCAGCCACCGATGAAGCGCGCGCGCCAGACAAATCCCAGTTCGAGCGATAGCGTGCGTGACCGTTGAGTGGTACCGCGTCGGTGTGTCCTTCAATGGTGATGCGGCCACCGGTCTTGGCGATCGCCTGGCCGACTTTTTTCAGCATGGGCGTTGCCTCGGGTGAGAGATCGGCACTGGCCGGATAAAAACTCCCCTGCACTGCCATGCGCACCACAATGCGCTCGCCATCGCGCTCCACCTGCGCCTCGCCTTGCTCGATTTCTTTTGAAAGTACTTCGCGCAGTTGACGAATCTGACGTGCCAGCTCGGCGCTACGGTCTGCAGGCTCACCTTCTCGAACTTCAACCGGTGTCTCAACCAGCGCCTGCGCCTCGGCGATACGCGCATACAGATCAATCATCTCCTGCGGCAGCAAGCCATTGTTGCGTGCAGGCAGTTGAATCAGCAAGCGGCCATTCTCAGTGGTGACCTGCACTTTTTTACCGACTAGATCAGTGGATAAAGATTTTTGTAGTTTGCCGAGGTCTTTAGCGAGTTGCTCCGGTATTGGCAGCTTCTCTTCCGTCGGGCCGGCGACCAACTGCGTCTCGGCCGGTGGCGGCTCTACCGGTTGTGCTTTCTCGGCGCGACCCAGTGATTTTTGTAGTGAGCCGCTGACATTACGGAAATGATCAGGATTGAGATCAGAAAAAGAGAGCACCAACAAGAAAAACGCCAACAGCAGCGTGATCATATCGGCAAAGGTGATCACCCACAGTGGCGCGCCCTGTCGAACAGCGGGATCCTCGTCTTGTGCGGTGATGCTGTCAAACAGCGTCACCGGCATGCGCGCGGATTCTTCTTCTGTTTCTTGCGGCTTCATCGGCTTAGGCGTTGTCGGCCGCTTCTGCCTGATCCGGTTTCGGCTCCGGCAAAGCGATCGGCGCCGAATCTTCGTGTGGCAAATGACCCATCAGCAAATCTGGTAGCAGACGCGGGTCGCCGCCTTTATGAATGAACAGCACGCCCGCCATCGCCATTTCGTAGTTGCGCTTGACGCGCTTGCCGTGACCATTGATCTTTTGAACCAGGGGCCCGATCACCACGTTGGCCAGTACCGCGCCGTAGAGCGTTGTCAGCAACGCGACGGCCATACCGGGGCCGATCGTGCGCGGATCATTCACGCCGCCCATCATGATCACCAAACCAATCAAGGTGCCGATCATGCCCATACCGGGAGCGAGTTCCTGCGCATAAGCAAAAAAATCACGCGCCTGCTCGTAGCGGATTTTCATCTCGGTGATCTCGCGCAGTAGCGCATCTTTGAGCAGCGCATGGTCGATACCGTCGACCCACATGCGCACGGCTTTCGCAATGAAGACATCTTTGTACTCGCGATCCTCCAAAGTGATCATCCAGCGATCGTCATAGCGCGCTACGCGACCAACGGCGATCAACTCATCGATCATGTCGGAGAGCGGCACGGGCTTGGTAGTCAGCACCTCGCGCGCAGTGGTATAAGCCGCTCTGAACTCCGTCATGGTGCTTTTCGACAGCACCACAAAAAAGGTGCCCCCGAACACGATGAACACGGCGGGCAAGTCAAAAAACTCGAGGAAGCGACCGCCTGTCGAAATAGCGATCAGTAGCAAGGCGCCCAGCACTCCGATCAGACTGGCGATATCCATCTTGGTAAACCCTCAGAGAAACGCGCTCAGGCAGAGCGCAGTCGATATTTGTCGATCTTTTCAATCAGCGTGGTGCGCTGAAGATTCAATAAGCGTGCAGTCTTCGAGACATTGCCATCGGCGCGATCGAGCGCCTGCTCGATGTAAGCGCGCTCGATTTGTGCCATGCGCTCCTTCAGCGACACGCCTTCCGGCGGCAGCACCGTGCCACCCTGCGCCAACATAATGATGTCTTCGACATCATTCCGCACCGGCTCAGGTGTAGCCGATGGCATGTTCGCAGGTTCGTCATTCGATAGTGCGAACATCTGCAACACATCAGCTGCGTGCTCTTCTTGTGGCTCTGGATCGGGCAAACCAGCGCGTTCTTCTTGCAGCTTTTGCAGGCCCTTGGGCAACATCGAGCGCGGGATGGATTTCAGCGTCAGCTTCTGACCTGAGAACAAGGTGGAGAAGCGATGGATCAGGTTAGAGAGCTCGCGCACATTGCCGGGCCAGTCGTAGCTCTTGATGGCATCGATCAAATCTGGCGAAAAGCTGATGGCAGGAGATTTATGCGCGAACTTGTCGGCGTAATGGCGCGCCAAGGTAACAATATCGTCACCACGCTCACGCAGCGGTGGCGTGCGCAGTGGCAATACGTTCAAGCGGTAGTACAAGTCTTCACGGAATCGGCCCTCCGCAATCTCGGACTCCAGGTCGCGGTGCGTGGCGGCGACCACCCGCACATCGACTTCCACCGCGCGCGACGAACCCACGGGGTCGACGGTTTTTTCTTGCAGCACGCGCAGCAACTTGACTTGCATATCCAGCGACAAATCGCCGATCTCGTCCAAGAACAAAGTACCACCATGCGCCAACTCGAAGCGGCCCACCCGATCGGCGAGTGCGCCAGTAAACGCGCCTTTGCGATGGCCGAATAATTCCGACTCCATCAGCTCACGCGGAATGGCAGCACAATTCAGTGGTACGAAATTAGCGTCGGCGCGCGCCGATTGATAATGCAAGGCCTGCGCTACCAGTTCTTTACCAGTGCCAGACTCGCCCGTGACGAGTACCGTTGCGGTGGAATCCGCGATCGTATCGATCAGCTTGCGGATCTCTCGCATCGGCGGGCTGTTGCCAATGATGGGATTCGGCTGGCGCATGCGCAGTCTTTCGCGGACAAGTTCAGGGCTGGTGCGGCGGTCGCAAAGCGCTGACATGCGCCCATTGCCCCGATGTTTCCGAATTGAAACATAGGGGTGTCATGATGTCAACGCGCTAAAAGCGCTCTTGCCATTCTGGTTATAGATGCATTTTCGATAACGAATTAGCGAAGACCGCTGCATCTGACCCCGCTACAATCAACGCGAGGAGACCGGATTATGTTGCTGCATCTGCTGCTACCCATCGGATTTACCCTGTCGCCGCTGCTTGGCTGGCTGCTTGATCTTCCATGGCTGACACTGTTTATCGCGATGCTGGTACTGCCACTCGCGGAGTGGTTGTTTGGTCGCGTTGATGCGCACGGTCAGGATCCTATTCTTGCAACCCACAACGTAACGGCCAACGTAACGGTCAACGAAAAGATCAACGCTACGAACGACGGACCCAACCACACACCGCGCAATGCACCGCGCAATGCAGCGCGCAGTTCACCAAATTACCAATGGCAGCCATGGCTGCTGCGATCGGTAATGCTCATGGTGCTGATCATTTGTATCGGCTTCGCGCTACACGCACCGGAAATGACTACTGGCAGCTTTTGGCTGCTGGCACTGAGCTGCGGCTATGTTGCCGGTGGTATTGGCATCGTGCTGGCGCATGAACTTGGCCATCGAAGATCACTGATAGATCGCGCGTTGGCGCGTGCGCTGCTGTGCTGGATCGGCTATGGGCACTACGCGATCGAACATAATCGTGGTCATCATCGCGCTGCTGCCACGTTTCCCGATCCTGCTAGCGCGCGCAAAGAAGAAAGTCTGTGGCGCTTCATGCCGCGCTATTTCGCGGGTGTGTTCATTCACGCGGTGAGACTATCCCGACAAAAGCCCGGCCGCATCAACGAAGCACTCGCGCTAACGGCCGTTAGCGTGTTGCTCGCGCTGATGCTTGCACTCATCGCCGGCATTGAGGCGGTGGGTTTCGCTTTAGTTACGGCTTGGATTGCACAAACGCTGGTTGCCGCGATCGACTATGTCGAGCACTGGGGTCTGCAACGTGACGTCATCGACGGCAAACCCGAGCGCATGGGGCCACAACATATCTGGGACTGCGCTAACCGCATCTCGGATGCGCTGTTATTTAATTTGCCGCGCCATGCTGCGCATCATCTCGAGCCCTCGCTCGACTGCAATGAACTGCGCCGCGTTAGCAACTCACCGCAAATGCCGACCGGCTACGCTGGCATGTCGCTCCTTGCTGCGATCTGGCCGCTGTATCGGCATATCATGACGCCGCGACTACCGAGCAACGCATCAGTACCGAATACCATCGCAGTCCACGCCTGAACCACCGGAGAGCTGAATTGAGTACCATCGCCGAGCTGCGACGCATACTGAAAACCAATCACACCATTGCAGTGGTTGGCTTGTCTGCTGATTGGTATCGTCCTTCCTATTTTGCAGCGAAGTACATGCAAGAGCACGGCTTTCGGATCATTCCGGTCAACCCGAAATACGATGAAATTCTCGGCGAGAAGTGTTATCCGAATCTGAAATCCATACCCGAGCCAGTGGACATTGTTGATGTATTCCGCAAGCCCGACGATTGCGTACCCATCGCCCAAGATGCCGTTGCCATCGGGGCCAAGGTACTTTGGCTACAGTTGGGTGTGGTGAATGAAGAAGCCGCGCGTGTCGCCGAGGCGGGTGGCCTAGAGGTTGTCATGGATCGCTGCGTGAAGATCGAATACGCGCGCTTATTCGGCGGCTTGGGTTGGTTCGGTGTCAACACCAAGGTCATCTCCGCTCGCCGCCCTGTCTAACTATTTACTGCTATGGCCAAAGATCACGTCTACGACTTCGATACCCTGTGCCTGCACGCTGGGCAAATGCCCGATGCAGCAACGGGCGCGCGTGCAGTACCTATCTATCAAACCACCTCGTACGTATTTGATAGTGCCGATCATGCGGCCAGCCTGTTTAATTTGCAGACTTTTGGCAATGTGTACTCGCGGCTATCGAATCCAACAGTAGCGGTACTGGAAGAACGTATTGCTGCACTAGAAAATGGTCGTGCTGCGGTGGCCACCGGTAGCGGTATGGCAGCGCAGATGATTGCGATGCTGAATCTCTGCGAAGCAGGCGATGAAATTGTTGCCGCGCGCACGCTATACGGTGGTACGCACACGCAGCTAGATGTGAACTTCCGCAAGCTCGGCATTAACACCACGTTTGTTGATAGCGACGACCCAGACAACTTCGCGCGCGCCATCACGCCCAAGACCAAGCTGCTGTACGCCGAGACAATTGGCAACCCATCGATGAATGTGCTCGATATTCAAAAGGTCGCCGACATCGCGACCGCACATGATCTGCCGCTGTTCATCGATAACACCTTTGCCTCGCCCTATCTGTGCCGACCCTTTGAATGGGGCGCAGCGATCGTGATGCACTCAGCCACGAAATTCCTCGGTGGTCATGGCACCACGATGGGTGGTGTGATTGTCGAATCCGGAAAATTCAACTGGGGTAATGGCAAGTTCGCCACCATGACCGAGCCATCGAAGGGTTATCACGGCGTGCGCTTCTATGAGACCTTTGGTGACTTCGGTTTCACCATGAAGTGCCGCATGGAAGGCTTGCGCACCTTTGGCCCAGCACTCTCGCCCATGAATGCCTTTCTGCTGCTGCAAGGTGTTGAGACCCTTCACCTACGGATGGAAAGGCATTGCAGCAATACGCTGCGGATTGCGCAGTTTTTATCCGAGCATCCGAAAGTCTCGTGGGTAAATTATCCGGGCTTGGCTAACAACCGCTATCACGCGCTAGCGCAAAAATATCTGCCCAAAGGTGCGGGTGCGGTGCTGTCGTTTGGCATCAAAGGAGGTGCCGCAGCGGGGCAACGCTTTATCGAGCAGGTGGAGTTTCTCTCTCACCTTGCCAACATCGGCGACGCCAAGACACTCGTTATTCACCCGGCTTCGACCACCCACCGTCAACTATCCGAAGAGCAGCAGATCGCGGCAGGTGTGCCGCCCGATCTGATCCGGCTCGCGGTGGGTATTGAATCGGTCGACGATATCTTGTGGGATATTGATCAGGCGCTCTCGAAAACCTGAGCCTGTCGCTATTCCCAACGACCTACCGCGATAGCAACACGCCACGCAAGTACTGGCCTGGCAGACACTTTAGTCGAATATAATATGTTCGGTTACAGAATATATGGGTTCGCCCGTTGATCCGCTATGACAACTGATACTGTGCTTGACCTAACCACCATGCGCGCGGCGTCGAACCGCGCCTGCGCGCTGATGCGCGTGATGGCCAATCCGGATCGGCTGCTGCTGCTTTGCCAGTTGTCGCAGGGTGAACGCCGCGTGGGTGAGCTTGAGGAACTATTGGACATTCAGCAACCAACCCTCTCCCAACAACTCGCAGTGCTACGTGAAGAGTCGCTAGTGACCACGCGTCGCGATGGCAAACAGGTTTATTACAGCATCGACAGCGGCGCCGCAATGGAGGTACTTAACGTGCTTTACGCCCATTTCTGCAGCGATAAATAGACCCAACGCTCACGATTAACGGCGGACGTCCCCCATGCAGCTCAGATCGCTGACAATTGCCGGTTTATTCAAAATATCAGGACCGATCAATGAGTAAAGGCTTCGCCAACCCACGTGAGACTTGGGACGCGCGTTTCTCAAGCGATGAATACATCTTCGGCACCGAGCCGAATGTCTGGCTGGCGCAGCACGCTGATCTGTTCAAACCCGGCATGCGCGTACTCGCCGTCGCCGATGGTGAAGGCCGCAATAGCGTCTGGATGGCCAAGCAAGGCTTGCAGGTTGATGCCTTCGACATCTCACCAGTCGGCATTGAGAAAGCGAAAAAACTCGTGCGACAACAGGGTGTTGAAGTGAACTTCAGCATTCATAGCGTCGAAGACTATCCTTGGTCAACTGGCGACTATGATGCAGTGGTCGCAATCTTCATTCAATTCGCCGATCCTGAGACCCGATCGACGCTGTTCAAACGAATGAAGTCGGCGCTCAAACCAGATGGTGTGATTCTCTTACAAGGCTATACGCCGAAACAACTGGACTACAAAACCGGTGGCCCGCCTAATCTTAGCCACTTGTATACCGAAGACTTGCTGCAAGAAGCTTTCGGCGATCTGGATATTTCAGAACTAATTGCGTATGAACAGGTGCTGACGGAAGGTACGCAGCATCACGGCCAGTCAGCGCTGATCGGGATGGTGGCGCGCAAGCCGTTTGGGTGTAATTTCTAGTAGCCAAATATCTCGCATCACCCCTAAGGCCGGACTTGCTCCGGCTTTTTTTTTTTTTTTTCGCAAGCACGGTGACGTTAATTCATACATTTTTTTGAGAACCCAAACCTGACATGGGTGACGTATCTCGCTGTTACGACGTGCGCATTGCATGTCGGACTTCGACGCGATAACCGTCATCACCATGAGAGAAATCTTCTTGGGAACACCTTCGTCAGGCAGATTGCCGTCCTCCTCATCGCTCTCGTCACCGCCTCCGCTGCCCACAGACACCGGAGAGCAGTATGTTGGCTTGAGCAATAACATCTCATCACCCGGCAACACGACGCCCCGATTCGTCCATCGTGATGTGTCTATAGCGCGAGCGGATGATGAGAGCTTTGCCGAATCTGATCTGGACTATTCAGAGCCAAGTATCGAAGTGCGTTACTTTCCGACAGACGACGATTCCAGTGATGAAGTCAAAGTCATTGAGCACAAGCGCTCTACACCGGCTACCTCATCGCTGTCGGAGTTTGAGAAGGCTTCCACAACAACTCGTCAGGTCGTGCTTCAAATCGGAGATGCATTGAGGAACAAGGATGCGGTGACATTACGATCGCTGCTTTCCGCCTATCCTTCGCTCGTCAATGCGCGAGTTCCTGATATGAATGCTCCGCCGCTGGTTATCGCGGTTCAGCTTGGGCATCGACAACTGGTTGAGGATTTACTTGCACATCCGGGCATCTTTCTCGATGCGCGCGACAGTGATCACCGGAATGCTGTCTTTGTGGCCTGTGAAACGGGTAATCTTGAATTGACACGACTACTGGTCAGGCACGGCGCCAACCTGCAATCGTATTGCAAGAATGCCACCCCCCTAAGCGCAGCCTGCTTCGGCAACCACCCTGAGTTGGTCAGCTATATTTTGACGAAAACGCCGCGTCAGCTGGTTGATTTTTGTCCGCCCGCTGGCAATACGGCACTCATCAAATCGGTGGTGTGTGCCAATCTTGATGCAGTCCGTCAGTTGATCAACTACGGCGCAGATCCTAACCGTCGCGGTATGAGCGCGATGACTCCCCTGCATCATGCGGCTGAGCATGGGCAGATCGCGATTACGAAGCTGCTGATTCGTCACGGCGCAATCCAGAGTAAGTCGACGTTCGGTTACCCACTGGATATTGCCTGTCGCTCTGGCTGCGTAGCGATGGTGGAACTGCTACTTACCGTTCCTCCAGCATCGAACGAATGGCAGGGCTGCGCGCTGGCAGCAGCAATCGAGGCTAATCATCCGGACTTACTACCGTGTCTGCTTGCGCACAGTGTGTCTGCCAATGCCCTGTTGTCGAACAAGACCAGCGCCCTGATGATCGCCGCAGACCTTGGCAATATCGAAGCGGTTGACGTGCTGATAACGCGTGGCGCAAATACGGCCTATCTGACACCCGCAGGCCATTCGGCGCTGTCAAAAGCGATCGAGAAACGGCGCTCGCGTAACCTGATTCTGATGCTACTGGCGGCGATGCCCGACAAGATCGTGCTTGACCGAAGGCCCGCGCTGAAACTGATCCGCCGCGCGAAGCGGCGACAGGACTATCGGATCGTAAACGAATTGGCGAGAAAACAGTTCGTGGACCGTTTCGGAAGCGCGTATGAACTGAGAACTTTGCTGACTTAAACCTGCTTGCTATGTATACCCATACGAGCAAGCAGCGCACGAATTCCAAGGGATCGAGCGGCTCTTGATCAGCCAGCGGCGTGCCTTCGACAGCTACCAGATATTTCAGAACTACTGGCCTATGAACAGGTGCTGACGGAAGGTAGCCAACATCACGGCCAGTGAGCACTGATCGGAATGGCGGCGCGGCGCAAGAAATAATAAGTCTTAATAAACCATCTCGACAGGCTTCCGTGCGCCAGGGTCGAACTTTATCGGTAACCGTGCGACCTATCGGAAGAGCCCGAGCCTATAACCGGCAGCGGGATTTACGTTCAACTGAGAGATAACCACTATGTCAACGCCAAACCTAACGACTGATTCGTCCAAACATCTGAACAGCTCAAGTAATCCAGAAACTCTATCGTGGGAAAAAACAAGTAACGGCAAGACCACTACCAAAAAGCAGCCACCCACCATGCAAGAGAAAAAAACCAGAGCGGCCTCACTGAAAGTAATCGCGTCGATGCTGAAGCGTGGTGGAATTATCTTGATCAGTTAAGTGGGCGGGCACAAAATCCTTCTAGCCCAACCCAGTTACCAAACCTCACCCCCAGATCGGAGCCTAAAACATCAAAAGAAGTATCCGAACACACTCAGAACACCCAGAAAAGCGACATAACCCACAACCCGCCCCCTAAAAAACCGCAGGTCGATGATGAAGCGTTCTGGAACGAGATCAATCAATTACGAAGGCAAGCAGAGCTTCGTGAAAAATCGACACAACCTATAGTTGTGACAACCATTGACTCAAAGAATAAATCCAGCGCTGACGATAACAATACTGGAACACCGCAGCCCGCCAAATTTACCGTGGACGAAACTGATTCAACACTCGATATCAATCAATTTGATGGGTCTGGATTTACCAAACTTCATTACGCAATCAGGAACAAAGATCGCGAATTGGTCTTCCAATTGATTCGTGCTAATGCCGATCTCATGGTATTCAGAGAGGGATACACGACCCCTCTGATGTACGCCATAGCACACTGGCCAGCGATTGTCCCCTCGCTGCTCAATGAAATACCCCCGGAAAAACGCAAAAGCACCAAGCAAGCCGATGGCTCCGAGCTTCAAGTGGCTGTTACCAACACCCCACTGCTTGCTCAACTATGCGAAGCGGGATTTCGTGATTGCGCAGATATAAACGGAGTAACCGCATTAATTCGCGCAGCAGAAATCGGCAAAATAGATTCGGTGAGACTACTGCTTGATCAAGCCAGAAATGATAACGATGCAGATACTTTACAAACTTATATTAACTGCAAAAAAAAATCCGGAGGAAAACTAAACGCTCTGTATTCAGCAGTGAAAAACAATACACCAGATATCGCGAAATTATTGATTGAAGCCGGGGCAGAAAGGAAACCTCCCAACGGAAAATTTCTGGTTGATATCGTGCGCAATCACAATATCATCTTACTTAAAGGCTTTCTGGCAGTCTTTGCAAGAGGCACTCCCGGTATGATAACTCTGGTGTGGTTGGCCGCCAAAGACTCGTGGACGGATGGTATTGATATCATTGAAAAATGTTTCGCCGAGAAAAATATCCGCTATGATTTCGCATATAAGAACGCTATGGAAGTACTCGTAGTCACCCTTGAATACTGTGATCGTCCTGCGACAGCAGCTGTGCTTCGCTTATTCAAAAGAAATCTCCTACAGCCTGAAACTTTTATATCTCTACTCGACTTAACTGATAAAAATCTTGATTCAAAGTTTTTTAAGTTACTTCCCACTGTATTCAAAGATTTTCAGACCAAAGTTGAACTGAATTTCTCGATACAGATAATTTCAAACCAGCTACTGAGCGATAAAAAATGGTTGAAGTACCCTCAATTCACTAGGGATTTTATTGGGTACGCGATAGAGAGGATACATGGCGAAAATCCAGACAAAGAGACCGTGATGTGTCTACTGCAACTGTCTGAGAAAGTCCAAGATTATCGACTAGCTACTGTCATTAATCATGGATATACAACCGCTAATTTTTTGAAAACGTCGAATATCCAATTTGACAGGAAGTGGATTTCCGATCCAGTCATGCGCGACTTTTTATCCGATGTGCCGAGTAATAGTCTACTTAGCAAGGGGCGTTGGCTTGGGAAAAAGCTGCTGTCACCAGCCTTTCCATCGCGCCATGAGATTGAGATCGATAGCGCAGGCCTTTCCAATGACTTGATCTTTGCTCTTCGAGAAAAATCCATTAGCGCCGCCTTGGATAACGTATTTAAAGACCATAAATTATCGGGCTTAGTTAGCCAGGCATTGAAGCATGCGCTAGAGGGATTGATCACCAAACTCTGCCCGGATCTCACCATGCGCTCACACGCAGTCTGCCGCTTCATCATCGGCTACTGCTTTTCCACACTTTCAGAAAGTGCCTACCTCAATAATCACAATGGGGCTAAGCTGATGCAGTCGGATGATCATTGGAAAAATATTAAAGATAAAGTCAATGCAGAAATAGAGGCAGTCGAGGAGGCTGGACTCGCCATCATCGATTCATTCGCAGCGAATTTATCAAGTAAACATCTACTTCCGCTGGTCACAAGATCAACTATTGATAGCTTGAATAAGTCGAATGCTGAATCCGAGCTTTCCGCACAGTTTCAATCGGCGCTAGGCTTGTTAGAGACTCCGGCACAGCGACTCGCAGCAGCATGCATGAGCGCTGGTAAACGATGGCAATCCAGGTTGCCGAGCAGTGCTCAAGGTGCGAACCATCGCTTCAACATTTCAGACTTGGAAGCACCTTTCAAACAATCGATTGGTCAGGCGCTACTCGCATTAAAGCAGCAACCGAAGTTACCGGATCAAATCGCTAATGGTTTATTGGATATTGAATTGGACTTGGTATCTGCTTTCCATCAAATCGTATTTTTTCAAATCGATTTGATCGAACAGGCGTTTGGCGTATTTCGCCCACTTCCGGGAGACACTATTGCCAATCTAGTTCAACGCTTGGGCGAAGCTAGCTCTTTCGACGATACGTCTGATTCTGAGAGAAACCGCCGTCGACCCTCCGAAAGTACAGATTCTGACCCTGTTATCTCCGAAGAATCCGACCACTCGGTTTAATCAGCCAGCCGGACAAACTGAGACACAAAACGGCGACCTCAGTCGCCGTTTTGTATTTCTTGCCTAATTATCCGAATGAGTTGAGCAGATTAAATCATTTCATATCCCGCTAATCGGAATACAAAAGTCAAAGAAATTCGTACGGAATTATTCGATCGAATGAAACTGGCAATCGAGTCACACGGTGTGCTTTATCTGCAAAGCGATACACCAAAGCTACTAAAAACCAAATTCGATGTGCTGTGGAAAGCGAGCGGGAAATGACACTCCCGTAAGCTGATACCTTCAAACCTGCTTACCCCGCATCCCCATCCGCTGAAGCAAGGCACGATCTTCTTCAACTTCCGGATTACCGGTCACCAGTAACTTATCGCCATAGAAAATCGAATTGGCACCGGCCAGATAACACAGTGCCTGCACACCTTCACCCAGTTGCCGACGACCTGCCGACAGACGCACCCGCGCTTTTGGCATCGTGATACGTGCCACCGCGATAGTGCGCACGAATTCCAGTGGATCGAGCGGCTCTTGATCAGCCAGCGGCGTGCCTTCAACGGCGACCAGATGATTGATCGGCACCGAGTCCGGATATGGGTTTAGGTTGGCGAGTTGTGCAATTAAGCCGGCGCGCTGCAAGCGCGACTCACCCATACCCACAATACCGCCGCAGCAAACTTTCAGACCCGCCTCGCGTACATGACCGAGCGTATCCAGACGATCCTGATAGTCGCGCGTGGTGATGATCTCACCGTAGAACTCGGGGGCGGTATCAAGGTTGTGGTTGTAGTAATCGAGACCGGCCGATGCAAGGCGCTGCGCCTGTTCTTCATTCAGCATACCGAGCGTCGCGCAGGTTTCAAGGCCGAGTGCTTTCACCGCCTTCACCATTTCTTCAACCGCTTCAATGTCACGGTCTTTTGGCGAACGCCACGCGGCGCCCATGCAGAAGCGATTGGCACCCGCCTCCTTCGCAGCCTGGGCAGCAGCAACCACCTCGTCGACCGCCATCATCTTCTCGGCTTTCACGCCGGTGTCGTAGTGCGCCGACTGTGGGCAGTAGCCGCAATTCTCAGGGCAGCCACCGGTCTTGATCGACAGCCGCGTCGCCAGTTCGATTTCGTTCGCATCCCAGTTCGCGCGATGCACCTGCTGCGCCTTCCACATCAGGTCATTGAACGGCAGCTCGAACAGCGCCGCTACCTCGGCCACCGGCCAGATTTCACGTGACTTGGCGAGATCCGTCACCTTTTTGGCAGCCGCAAAAAATTCTATCGGCTGCTCGGCAGATGGCTTTTCAGATGGTGTGACGATAGTGGTCATGCAAAACCTCAACTCAAAAACGTGAATCTCAACGCGATGCTCGCGGCCATGAATCCAGAAATGAAAAATCAATCGCATCCGCCGCACGCGCCGGTGCTGCGACTGACATCCAGGGCACTACGCCAAGTAATGGCGCAGATAATCGCTGCTGCAGCGCCTGGACATTATCAGCCTGATGCGGCATCTCGGGGTCGATCTGATTCGCAATCCAACCGGTGAGGCGCAAACCACGCGCGGCGATGGCCTCTGCGGTTAATAGCGCGTGATTCAGACAGCCGAGACGTAAACCGACCACAAGAATAACATCCAGTCCCAATTCAACCGCAAAATCTGCCGTATCAAAGTCGTCGGTCAGCGGCACCCGAAATCCGCCCACACCCTCGACCACAACCGCCTCTGCCTTCGCCGCCACTTGCAGGTACGCCTGACCCAGCACGGCTGGGGCGATAGTGACATCCTCCAGCCTGGCCGCGACATGCGGCGCACATGGCTCATTCAGCAGATAAGACGTCGTCAACTTCGGGTCCACAGCCAAGCTAGACTGCTCGGCGAGGAGCGCAACATCTTCGTTCCATATTTGTCCGTCACGCACCAGGGTACCGGCAGCGACCGGCTTCATCCCGACTGCTTGCAATCCCAGTCGCCCCAAGGCGTTCAGCATGGCCGCGCTGATCAGTGTCTTGCCAACACCCGTGTCGGTGCCGGTAATAAAACATGAAAATCTCAAGGTCATTGTGTCTCCTCGATCGAAAGTAGTGCTGCAGCGAGTCGATCCACTTGCTCGGTGCTATGCGCCGCTGATAGCGTGATTCTCAGCCGCGCCGTTCCTGCCGGTACCGTCGGTGGCCGAATCGCCCCCACCCAGAATCCCTGCGCCATCAGTGCCTGCCCGGTCGCCATGGTGGCGGCATTGTCGGCAATGATCACCGGCTGAATCGCTGTCTCAGATGGCAGTAGTCGCCAGCGCTTCAGATTCAGCCGCTCACGCAGACGCGCGATCAAGTGCTTCAAGTGCGAGCGCCGCTGCCGACCCTCTTCACTACCGATAATGTCGATACTGGTGAGCAGCGCATGTGCCACCGCAGGTGGCGACGCCGTGGTGTAGATATAGCCGCGTGCTCGTTGCACCAACCATTCGATGACGGTCTCATGCGCTGCGACGAAAGCGCCGGCCACCCCTGCGGCCTTACCCAGCGTACCCATATAAATCAGTTGCGGCGAGCTTAAGGCGAGATGTTCCAGCACGCCACGCCCATCATCGCCAATGACACCAAAGCCGTGGGCGTCATCGACCAGCAGCCATGCCCCGTGTCGCTCACAGAGCGCCAACAGCTCACGCACTGGTGCGATATCACCATCCATGCTGAATACGGCATCAGTGATCACCAGTTTGTCTTTCGCGCGGCTTTGGGTGAGCTGCTCCTCTAAAGCTTGCAGATCGTGGTGCGGGTAGACGCTGAGTTTGGCGCGTGCCAGCCGAGCGCCATCAATCAATGACGCGTGATTCAACGCCTCAGAAAAAATCTCTGCTTCTTTACCCGCTAGCGCAGAAATCAGGGCCAGATTCGCCATATACCCCGTGGAGAAATACAGCGCACGTGCGAATGGCACGAAAGGCGATAGAAACGCCGCAAGCTTATTCTCTAGTGCCGCGTGGGCTACAGAGTGGCCGCTAATCAAATGCGAAGCGCCACTACCCGCACCATAGATGGCAGCGCCTTGTTGCAAGGCCTCGATAATGCGCGGGTCTGCCGCAAGCCCGAGATAATCATTGCTGCAGAAAGCAAGCATCGGTCGACCATCGACGGTCATGCTTGGCGCGTGTGGGGTGCTGACGGTGCGGCGTTGCCGTATCAGATGCTGCTCATCAAGTTCGTGCAGCTTTTGCTGCAAACCTTCCAGCAACGGTGATGATGCTGAGGACATGATACCTAGCGCGTGAGCCAGCTTGGCTTGCGTTTTTCCAGAAACGCCGCAATACCCTCTCGACCATCGGGTGCGACGCGCACTTCGCCGATGCGGCGCGCAGTGTCAGCAATCAGATGCTGATCAATCGGCTCACCAGCGATTTCGCGAATCAATCGCTTCGATTCATCCATTGCATGCGGGCTACCCGCCAGTAGATGATGTGTCATACGCGTGACGGCTTCGTCCAGCGCCTCAGCAGCCACGACTTGATGGACATAGCCCAAGCGATAGGCCTCTGCTGCATTGAATCGCTCTGCTGTCAAAAAATAGCGATGCGCGGCGCGCTCACCCATGGCACGGATCACGTAAGGCCCAATAGTAGCGGGTATCAAGCCCAGCCTGACTTCAGTCAAACAAAACTCCACACCGTCAGCGGCGATCGCAATATCACAAGCAGAGACCAAGCCGTTACCACCGGCGTAGCAATCACCCTGCACACGCGCAATGGTCGGTTTACTGGATTGATAGATCACATGCAGCATCTCGGCCAAGGCCTGCGCATCTGCGCGGTTCTCGGCTTCGGTGTAGCCCGCTACTCGCTTCATCCAGTTTAGATCCGCACCTGCACTAAACGCAGAACCACGTGCGCCAAGCACAATCACCCTAACGTCGCGGTCCTGGTCGAGTGCGTGAAATGCCTGCGTCAGCTCGGCGATGCTCTGCTCGTCGAAGGCATTGCGCACATCGGGGCGATTCATCCAGATCGTCGCCACATGTTGCTGCTGCACGATCTCGAGCGTCGTGAAATTCATGCGCGCGTCCTGATGACGATTTTGCCAGTGACTTTGCGCGAAGCCATATCGTTGAGCGCTTGCGGAGTATCTGCGAGC
>JAIXQV010000229.1 GCA_027485535.1 Oxalobacteraceae bacterium
AGCTCGATATCAACCGAGAGAATCAGGTTGTTGCCAGGCGTTGGCGCATTGCGTGACAAGGTACGGTTAGCGCGGCCACCTGCCGAAACTTCGATCTCATCGTAGCCCGTGATGCCATGTAGCTCACGCTCATAGCTTTTCTCGATGCCCTCTTTACCGATGTACTCGGTACCTCGGTAATTCGCTGCATCTTCGCTTTCTTCGAGCCGCTCTGCTTCACGCTTGTTGACACGGCCGATGTAACCAATCATGTGCGACGCTGTCTGGCCCAAGGGGTATTGACGGAACAGACGCGCCTGAATGTCGACGCCAGGGAAACGGTAACGCTGCGCTGCAAAGCGCGCCACCTCTTCATCGGTCAGACGGGTGCGGATCGGCAAACTTTCAAAAGACTTTGATTCTTCCATCTGACGACGGAAGCGTTTACGGTCTTTCGGTTGGACATCGACAATCTTCGCCAATTCATCGATCACCGTGTCGAGCGGGCGATTGATTTTGTCCGGCGTAATTTCCAGCGTATACGCGGAATAGTTCCGCGCCAAAATGACGCCATTACGATCGACGATCAGGCCGCGGTTAGGAACGGCGGGGACGACTGAGATGCGATTGCTTTCAGCACGCTCGTAGTACTCGCTGTGTCGCACTGCCTGCAGCCAAACAAACCGCAGCATCAACAAGCCAAAGCAGGTCAGCACCACCAAACCAGCGACCGACAGTCGCAGCCGGAATAGCTGTATCTCGCGTTCGGTATCTTTGATTTCAGTCACGGCGAGGGCCTACGACGCACAGTCATGACAGATGACGACATCAGATCGGACGCGTGTCGTCGCGATCAACTGCACGGCGCTGTGGCGCCAACAGTAACCAGCACACGATCGGCCAGACCGCAGTGGAAACGAAACTCTGCACGAAGTAGCTCCAACCAGGCGTCTTACCAGTCACCGCTAATTGCACTAGCACCTGCACCACCTGCATCACCAACAACAACGGCAACACATGCAGTGCCTGGACGGTGGCGCGAAACCAGAGTACACGCCGGTGAATCGTGATCGCAAAATAAGACAGCAAGGTATACGCCAGTGCGTTCTCGCCGAGCAGCGAGGCGCTATGCACGTCCATCACCAGTCCCATCAGGAACGCAATGCCGATGCCGACTTTGCGCGGCTGGTAAATGCTCCAGAACACCAGCGTCAGAGCGACAAAATCAGGCACCCAACTCCAGGTCCCCCACGGAAACAAGTTAACAAAAAATGCGGCTACCAGACTGAACGCAATGAATGCCGGGTTAACCGGTAGCAGAATGTTTTCGCGGTCCATCATCAGTCAGCACCCTCCTTGCGCGCTCGTCGAGGGCGATCGGCGCTCGAGTTCTCCGGTGGCGGCGGTGGCGGCATCGCAGCAGGATCGCCCAGCAGCACCAGTAACTGTCGGTGACTCGAGACACCGGCTGCAGGGCGGCACAATATGCGCGCAAAGGCGTCAGAGGTCTTGGTATCGACGGTCATCACCGTCGCTACCGCCAGCCCTGCCGGGTACACGCCATCGATGCCCGATGTTGTCAGCACGTCGCCCGGTTGAATGTCGGCGTTTGACGCCATGAAGCGAAGCTCCAATTCACCGGTTTGACCGCGGCCATAAGCGACACTACGCACTCCGCTGCGCAACACCTGCACCGGAATCGCATGCTCCTTGTCGGTGAGTAGTGTGATTTCGGAGGTGAACGGAAACACACGAGTCACTTGGCCCACCACACCGAGATCATCGATTACTGGATTTCCCGGCTTGATTCCGTGTGAATCACCACGATCAATAATGACCTTGCGCGAGAAGGGATCACGCGCGTCATACAGTATCTCGCTCATCACGGTCTTCAGTTGGGTACGCTCTGAGGCGTCCAACAATTTGCGCAGATAGGCATTCTCTGCCTGCAGCTGACGACTTTGCTGCAGCAGCTGGGAATTCAGCACCTGTTGCTCGCGCATCTGACTGTTTTCATCTTTCAGCGTGGAGAGCGAGGAGAAATACTCGGTGGTGCCAAAAAACGCGTCGCGCGGCAACATCGCAATCACCTGCACCGGATATAGCGCGACGCCGACCGCCTGCCGAATCGTGGCGAGCGCCTTGAACCGAGAATCGGCCATGAGCAGCCCAACCGCAATCAGTGCGAACAGCAGCATCTTCGCGCGTGCCGACGCACCTTGCTTGAACAGTGGCGGTGGACTGTATTCCATCAAACGCAAACAACGAAAGGATCAGCGGCCAATCGATACAGGGGCGCCGAGGCTGACTCGGTGACTGAAGGGGGCCGCTGGGTACTCACTATCGCGCGGCCCTTCACTTATTCGTAAGAGAACAAGGAACCGAGCTTGTCCATGCGCTCGAGTGCCATACCGGAACCGCGTACCACACAGGTGAGCGGATCCTCGGCAACAAGCACCGGCAAGCCGGTCTCTTCCATCAGCAAACGGTCGAGGTCGCGCAGCAGCGCGCCACCACCGGTCAGCATCATGCCTTTCTCTGCAATATCGGCACCCAGTTCAGGTGGCGTTTGCTCGAGTGCATTCTTGACTGCCGACACGATACTGTTGAGCGGGTCGGTCAACGCCTCCAGCACTTCATTGCTGGAGATAGTGAACGAGCGCGGAATACCTTCGGACAAGTTACGACCTTTGACTTCCATCTCGCGCACCTCGGTGCCGGGGAAGGCTGAGCCGATTTGCTTCTTGATGGTCTCGGCGGTCTGCTCGCCGATCAGCATGCCGTAGTTGCGTCGGATGTAGTTGACGATAGCCTCGTCGAATTTGTCACCACCCACACGTACCGAGCCTTTGTACACCATGCCGCCGAGCGAGATAATGCCAACCTCGGTGGTACCACCACCAATATCCACCACCATCGAGCCGGTCGCCTCGGATACTGGCAGGCCCGCGCCAATCGCCGCCGCCATTGGCTCTTCGATCAAAAACACTTGCGATGCGCCAGCACCCAGCGCAGATTCACGGATCGCACGACGCTCAACTTGGGTCGAACCGCAGGGTACGCAAATGATGATGCGTGGTGATGGCTTGAACAACTTGGTATCGTGCACCATCCGGATGAACTGCTTGAGCATCTGCTCGGTGACGGTGAAGTCGGCGATCACGCCGTCTTTCATCGGGCGGATGGCTTCAATGTTGCCCGGTACCTTGCCAAGCATCTGCTTGGCTTCTTTACCGACCGCCTGAATGTTTTTCTTGGCGTTCGGGCCGCCCTGCTGACGAATGGCGACGACTGAAGGCTCATCCAGCACGATGCCCAAGCCGCGCACATAAATCAGTGTGTTGGCTGTGCCAAGATCGATCGCGAGATCGTTTGAAAAATAGCTACGAAGGAATGAAAACATGAATATGAATCCCAGAAGCGCCTGAAACTTGCCGTTTCCGGCGAGAGCGATGTCGGTCGGGTCTTTGCCCGATAGCTGCCGAGTGCGTTATTTAACTTGTCATTCTACCTTATAATCCGTTCGAAATTGGCTGTCAGAAACCCGGAATCGCCTGTATTTCCTCAGTTTTCTCCGGCGAAAACAGGCAGTGACGCGAAAGCCGTTTTCATCAACTCGGTTGGTCGACATGGAAACATTGACCCTCCGATGCTCCGAGAATGCGCACGCTACTCTGGCGACTCGATTCTGCTTGCCTACTGCGCTGATTGTCATTTTTGAACTCTTGTCACGAGCAACCCGGCTCGCTTCCTCATGTCTCTGTCCCTTTCCGACATCGATCGACTCGCCAAACTGGCACAACTCGATCTTTCCGAACAACAGTCTGCCGATACACTGACCAAATTGAACGATATCTTCGCTCTGGTCGAGCAGATGAAAGCGGTCGATACCAGCGGCATTGAGCCGCTCGCTCACCCGGTGGCCGTCTGGCGCGATGATCTGGCCATGCGCCTGCGCGAAGATCAGGTCACAGAACCGAATCGCCGAGACGACTACCAGCAACCCGCCCCTAGCGTGCAAGACGGCCTGTATCTCGTGCCTAAAGTGATCGAGTAAAACCGCTTCAATCCAAGCTACTCGACGCCCACACACCCACCTGCAAGGCGCACCTCGCGATCAAGAAACACGCATGCAAACACTTAAACAATTGTCAGCGCTGCTGAAAAGCAAACAGCTTTCCGCCACCGAGCTGGCGCAGTCCTACCTCGACCGCATCACGAGCAGCGAC
>JAIXQV010000285.1 GCA_027485535.1 Oxalobacteraceae bacterium
CAGCAATCAGTGCTTGATCAACATATCGCATCGATGCTTTTGGAAGGCTTCGACAATTCAGCGTTCTGCCACCTGCCGGTACTGGGTGTGCCGGGTTGGTGGCATGAACAAGATGCTGAGTTTTATGCAGACACCGACGTATTTCGTCCGAAGCGACAGCGCCATTGATGCCTGTTGTGATTCACGATGACAGCGCGAAGTAAGGCTCTGTCAAAAGCCCTTCTGTATACCCACCATGAAAGCATTCGAGCTGCCAATTTGTATCAAGCTAGGAGTTCCTGAGGCATCATTATTCCCTGAGTAAGAGGAAGGGATGCCATCCGTAGCGTGGTTATACGCGGCGTACAGTTTTGTGCTTTTTGATAGGGCATACATTGCCGAGAGATTGATGATTTCCGGGCTACCGGCGCTGTTGTTATGCGCATAGTTGAGCCCAACGCGGGTCGACGGCATTACCTCCATCTCTGCACCGATGATAAACGTGTTGGTACTACCGCCAACGTTAGGATCGAAATGCACATAATTTGCAGCGAAGTTCACAGGGCCGAGTGGAAAGCGGCCCCCGATGAGATACTGGCGGTACTGCGCGTCACGATCCGAGGCGGCTGCGACGAGCTTAACGCTACCGAATTGATAGCCGAGATTGCCTGCTACGACGCGATTCTCTCCTGCTGATCCGGGTACGCCACCAAAGGAATACAGAATGCTGGCGTTTAACCCGCCAAAGCTTTCGCTCGGCACGCTGTAGGTCAATGAGTTCGGGATGAAGAAACCGCCTGTTGTTCCAAACGCCGGATCCGCATCGGTACCCCCCGTGTAAGCCGGTATGGTGCCACTGGTAACTGCGCCATCACGATGCATCAGCAAGGCTGGTACATAGAAGTTGTTACCAGCAAGCCCAAGTGTCGACGTGTAAGCAGCGATGAAGGGTGACAGATTCAAGCCAGCAGAGAGCGAGCCGAAGGGGCCGCCAATACCCACGTTGGCCATCCTGCTGAAGATACCGCCTGTGCCGCCATTGGCAATTGCACCGGTTGTCGAGCTGAAGCCACCCTCGAGATGAAAGTGGGCCTGCATACCACCGCCGAGATCTTCAGTGCCGCGTAGTCCCCACACCGACGGGGCCCAGTTACCTTCACCTAGGCTCCAGCGTCTTTCCGAACTCGGCCCGATACCGGTGGCGGTGACCACCGAGGCGTCGATGTTGCCGTAGACGGTGACTCCCGATTCCGCCATCGCCGGGCCGAAACCAAATAGCGCCATCATCGATGCCATCGTTGGCGCAAAAAATCTTTTGTTCATCGCTAATCTCCAGTGGTCGACAAAACGCCGACCAGTCTGGCGCGATCAAGAATTCATACTGCGTTCAGGCGCAACAAACCGCTGAAGATGGCTTGTTACGTCACAAGAAGCCCAACGCAAGTGATACGTTCGGAAGCTCACTATTGTGCGGTTTGAAGTGAGCAGCATCTGGTGCGTGAATACACAGCCTCACTACCGCATCTAGGCTCATCAAGTCAGCTACGCAGGCGGTCAGTTACTTGAATCTTGTTTAGCGTTGGTATTCAAATCTTAAATCTTTTGAGTCACTAAAAAATCAAGTTCTTTTTGATACTTTGATATGAGCAATTTTTGGAGCTGTAATTTCTGCTGTTCATCTAGAATGCCTTCAGCGCCGCTTATCACATCAGCGTATCCTTTCATGGCGAGTGCAAACGATTCAAAATAGGATTTGCACATCATTGGGCTTTGTGACCAGGGAATTTCTGGCGAACTCATTACTGTCCACAGGTCATTACGACCTTGTTTTTTAGTGCGGATCGTATCTTTTCGCGCTTCGTCAAGTTTATCTAGTAGCGCGTTGATGTCGACACGCTGCTCTTTGGTAAGTTTTAGCCCCATTAGCTGACTACGTACGTCTGCTGTCTCTTTACTTAGCATCTTCTCAATCTGGTCGGTCATGTTGTCATAGACCCAAGCCCAGACATCACGGAAATTTCCCCGAAATTTTTTGCGGGTATCAGGGTCTAGGCTGTCATCGAATTCCTCAAGCCGCTCGTGGATATCAATGTGGGCTTTGACGACCCTTCGATAGTCTTCAACTTGTATATCGACATATTTTGCGACGAGTTTGCCTGGAGTTTCGTTTTGGTTAGTTGTTACGTACCAGTGCCCTGGATACTGAATCCAAGGACTTTGTGCCTTGGAATACTTTCCCCAACCGCCTAGCTTTTCATGAAGATGAAAAACGGAACTTGTTACTGCTTCCCATTTCTGCTTCTGCTCATCGCTTAAAGTCAGCCTGCTGACTCCTTTGTTGAAGTCGCGAATGACGATATCGCGCGTTCTCTCTGCTAATGCTGAGCCTGCAAAGATCATTGCGATTACTAAGCCAAAAACAAATTTTTTAGTCATTTCTTTCCCGCGTGAGGTGTTGTTTCGACACCAACCTTTTTCGATGGCATGTGTTCCACGAAGAGCTGTTTGCTTGGCGCTCACTTCTTAATTCTTATGCTTAATGGGTGCAACTATTCCTTTTGTAGACGGAGGTCTCTTGGGGCTAACCCACGTCACTTTTCATTAGCCTTTTTGCCAGAATTGATTTGCGTCGGTGTGAGCTATTTATATGTCGTATCTAGTTAGCAGAGCAATTATCTGTAGGAGCTAACGAGCCTTGCTGATCACTTTTCTGTATTTGCCGACGCTCGTGGCTGCGTTGCGGTACGCTTTGCAAGCAATGCTATACGTGAAAGCAGGACGGAATTAGAAAATGAGTTGGTCGGGGTGAGAGGATTCGAACCTCCGGCCTCTACGTCCCGAACGTAGCGCTCTACCAGGCTAAGCTACACCCCGATAACGCTGTCGGCGTAGGAGACTGTTGCGTCAATCGACGTGTGGTCGCCAACAACGAAGGGCGGGAGTATATCAAAGCAGTTACGCTCAAAAGAAATAGAACAATGTGCGCAGCCGCGTTCTCGAGCTGAACTGGAGCTTGTGCGCCATCGTTGTCAACCCGGTGTCGACAATGGCTTTGTGTCTCAGCGGTCCCGTTCGACCGCGAAATCGGCTAGGGCCAAAAGCGCGTCTTTTCCGGGGCTGTCGGTGAAAGTCGCGATCGAAGTTTTGGCGCGGTCTCGCGCCGCTTCCGCAGAGCGGCGGGTATAGTCCAGCGCGCCTGAGTGTGTAATCTCGGCTAGCACTTCATCAAAATGGGCCTCGTCGCCGTTGGCAATGCAGGCACGTACCAGTTCGCGCTGCTGCGCGCTGCCGTGCTGGATCAAATAAATCAACGGCAGTGTCGGTTTACCCTCGCGCAGGTCGTCGCCCACGTTTTTCCCGATGGCGTTGGCATCGCCCGAATAGTCCAGCACATCATCAATGAGCTGAAATGCGGTGCCGAGCGAGCGGCCATACTCAGCGGCGGCGCTGATCTGAGTATCCGGCGCGCCCGAGATCAGGCAGCCAAGCTCCGCGGCCGCTTCGAATAATTTCGCTGTTTTGGAACGAATCACATTCAGGTAACGCTCTTCGGTGACATCCGGATCATGCATATTCATTAACTGCTGCACCTCACCCTCGGCGATCACATTGGTAGCGTCAGCCAGAATTTGCATCACCCGCATATTGTTCATCGAGACCATCATCTGGAACGCCCGCGAGTACAAAAAGTCGCCCACCAAGACCGAGGCGGCGTTACCGAACACGGCGTTAGCAGTTTTGCTACCCCGACGCAGCGCAGACTCGTCGACGACGTCGTCATGCAGCAGGGTGGCGGTATGGATGAACTCGATGACCGCGGCCAGTTTGTACTGCTCCTCGCCGCGGTAGCTCCAGGCATTCGCCATCAGTAGCACCAAGGCTGGGCGAATCCGCTTGCCACCGGCGCTGATGATGTAGTCGGCAATTTGCCGCACCAGCGGGACCTCGGAGTGCAACTGAGCCCGCAGAGTTGTGTCCACCGCGCGCATATCGTCGGCGATCAGGGCGAGCGGATTGCTGAGGGTGGAGTCAGTAGCGGACACGAGGCGCTTGCGATTGGAAGACAGAGGCGCTGATTATACGACGCTCACCCAAGTTTTGACCCCGGGGCTAAGTCCATGTATAATTTGAGGTTTTCCCGATTTGGCAAGCCTTGGGCTGGCCGGGCTGGGTGAGGCAGTATCCCGACGTCTCAATGCGGCGGGCGTTTCCCAAAAATTTATCGATGAGGTTCCCATGTACGCGGTCATAAAAACCGGCGGCAAGCAGTACAAAGTTGCGGCTGGTGAAAAACTGAAAATAGAACAGATACCGGCAGACATCGGCTCCGAAATCACTCTGGATCAAGTGCTCGCAGTGGGCGCTGGCGAAACCATTAAATTTGGTACGCCGCTGGTTCAAGGTGCTAAGGTGCTGGCGACGGTAGTGGCGCATGGTCGCCACGACAAAGTGAAGATCTTCAAGATGCGCCGACGCAAGCACTATCAAAAGCGTCAGGGCCATCGGCAGAACTACACCGAAGTACAAATCGTCTCGGTTAACGGCTAAGCCAACCAGACTCACTACCGAATCAGGAGCATCAAATGGCACACAAGAAAGGCGGCGGCACTACGCGTAACGGTCGCGATTCCGAGTCGAAGCGACTTGGCGTCAAGGTTTATGGTGGTCAAAGCATCAACGCGGGCGGCATTATTGTTCGTCAACGCGGCACCAAGCTGCACGCAGGTGAGAACGTTGGCATTGGCAAGGACCACACCCTGTTTGCGCTGATCAACGGCACGGTTCAGTTTGTGACCAAAGGCCCGATGAAGCGTCACTTGGTGACGGTCGTTCCGGCCTGAGTCGCAGGCAGCACCTCTCGAAAGGCTCTGCCACATGCAGGGCCTTTTTAATTTCTACGGAATGCATAACGGTCAATCATGAAGTTCATCGACGAAGCCCGAATCGAAGTTGTCGCCGGTGATGGCGGCAACGGCGTCGCGTCGTTTTGTCGTGAGAAATTTCGGCCGTTTGGCGGCCCCGATGGCGGTGACGGTGGAAAGGGTGGCAGCATTTACGCCATCGCAGACCGCAACATCAACACGCTGGTTGACTACCGATACGCCAAGCTACACCGCGCCAAACGCGGAGAGAACGGCCGTGGTGCGGATTGCTACGGCAAAGGTGCGGACGATATTTATTTACGCATGCCCGTCGGTACCTTGGTGACTGATTTGAACGATGGCGCGATCATCGCCGACCTTACCGAGCACGGGCAGGTAACCCTGCTCGCTAAAGGCGGGGAAGGTGGCTGGGGCAATATTCATTTCAAGTCATCGACTAATCGCGCCCCACGCCAGAAAACCGATGGCAAAGAAGGCGAGCGACGCGAACTGCAACTGGAGCTGAAGGTCTTGGCGGATGTCGGTTTGCTCGGCATGCCAAATGCCGGTAAGTCGACCTTTATTGCGGCCGTGTCCAATGCGCGCCCGAAGATCGCTGACTATCCATTCACGACATTACATCCCAATCTGGGCGTGGTGCGCGTCAGTCACGAGAAAAGTTTTGTGATTGCAGATATCCCCGGCTTGATCGAAGGCGCCGCTGATGGCGCCGGGCTCGGGGTCCAGTTCTTGCGTCATTTGCAGCGCACGGGTTTGTTGCTGCATATCGTCGATTTAGCGCCATTCGATGCGAGTATCGATCCTGTCAAAGAAGCCAAGGCGATCGTCAAAGAGTTGAAGAAATACGATCAGACGCTTTTTGAAAAGCCGCGCTGGCTGGTGCTGAACAAGCTCGATATGGTGTCTGATGAAGAGCGCGAGCAGCGTGTGAAAGATTTCGTCAAGCGCTTTGGTTGGAAGGGGCCAGTGTTTCGCATCTCGGCACTGACGCGAGAGGGCTGTGATGCACTGGTAACGGAGATCTACGATTATCTTGCGACACAGCGCGAGCAAGTGCAACGTGCCCAGACCGGTATCGCTGAAGAAGCTCTTGGCATCAACAGCATTGATGCCGATGACCCGCGGTTCAAATTACCCACCTGAGTTTTTCCGATTACCTCAGCAAGTCTCCTCATGTCTTCCGTCATTCAGTCGGCACAGCGCGTCATTGTTAAAGTAGGTTCCTCGCTCGTCACGAATGAGGGCAGGGGGCTGGATCACGCCGCGATTGCAAAATGGGCTGATCAAATTGCGCAGCTGCGGCAAATGGGCAAACAGGTGGTTCTGGTGAGCTCTGGCGCGATTGCAGAAGGCATGCAGCGGCTCGGGTTTGACAAGCGCCCCACGGGTATCCATGAGCTGCAGGCTTGTGCCGCTGTCGGGCAAATGGGATTAGCCCAGATTTATGAAACCAGTTTCCGTTCGCATGGGCTGCGCACTGCGCAGGTGCTGCTGACGCATGCAGATTTAGCAGATCGTGAGCGTTATCTCAATGCACGTTCGACATTGTTTACCTTGCTTGAGCTGGGCGTGATTACGGTGATTAACGAGAACGATACCGTGGTGACTGATGAGATCAAGTTTGGTGACAATGACACGCTCGGGGCCTTGGTCGCCAATTTGATCGAGGCCGATGCGCTCGTTATTTTGACCGATCAAAAGGGCTTATATACCGCTGATCCACGCAAGCAGCCCGATGCAGAATTCGTTAACGAGGCCACAGCAGGTGACCCCAAGCTCGAGACCATGGCCGGCGGCGCAGGTAGCGGTATTGGTAGTGGCGGCATGCTGACCAAGATACTCGCTGCGCGTCGTGCTGCAAGCTCGGGCGCCCACACAGTTATCGCTTGGGGTCGTGAGGACAATGCGCTGGTACGCCTTGCGCAAGGCGAAATGATTGGCACCCAACTCATCGCGCCGACGGCTCGGCTGACAGCGCGCAAGCAGTGGATGGCTGATCATCTCAAGACCGCAGGGCAGTTGGTACTTGATGTCGGCGCAGTACAAAAGATCGCGCGTGAGGGTAAGTCGTTGCTGCCGATTGGTGTAGTTGGTGTGGCGGGTGAGTTCGGGCGCGGCGATGTGGTGACCTGCGTTGACGGCGAGGGCCGGGCAATTGCACGCGGTATCTGCAATTACCCCAGTGCAGAAGTGCGCAGAATACTGCGCAAGCCATCGTCAGAGATTGCAGCGATTCTCGGGTATGTCGACGAGGATGAGCTGATTCATCGGGACAATCTCGTTCTTCTCTGATTGCATTTCACCCAGTTGCTGGATTCCGGCCGTCGCCGGAATGACGAGGTTTTAATCCCGCCACCCATTAGAGGGTCCTCCCGGCGTTGGCCGGGATCCAGTAGTTTCGAGCTTTAACGAGGTAGCTTCTTCCCACGTATACGATCGACGATTGTGGTTGCTTTACCTGCCACCGTGTCGCCATCACAGAAAAAATCCTTGGATAGCGTCGCCTGATAGCTATTGGCGCCAACACTGGAGATACGGCGCCACTCGGCAGCGGACAAGGTATTCCAGCTACCATCCTGACGCCCGGTCGCGAACAGCTTGCGCTCCGACGTCTTACAACGGATACCTTCGTAGCTAATATTCATTGCGCCGCTCTGGCTGGTGATAACACTGCTATAGCGCACGATCTCATCATCACCAACGCTTACCGACTTCGCATCAATGGTAAATATCATTGATGCACCTGCAACTGCACCTACCGCGTAGCGCAACAGATTTTCGGACTTGGGTGGGGCGGGCAGCACCAGCGCACTTTCCTCTTTCGGTGGCGCCTTGTTCTCATCGTCACTCAACAGACCAGCGCTAGCGCCTACAGACCAACAGCAACCCAGGACGAGTGCGAACCGGTAGCACGTCAACATATTCATGGGCGGTTGGGTTCGCTGAGATTGATGGGTGGATCGATACTCGGATCGATGATCGCGGGCGCACCCGGCCCGCGCGAGTGACGTTTGCCCGCTTGTGCCGGACGCAGAAAACGCGATAACTCCTGCAGCGCTCTCATGTAAACATCACGTTTGAACTCGATTACTACATCCAGTGGCACCCAGTACTCATGCCAGCGCCAAGCGTCAAATTCTGGATGTTCAGAGACGCGCAAATTGACATCCGTATCACGGCCGATCATGCGCAGCAGGAACCAGATCTGTTTCTGGCCGCGGTAGTGTCCGCGCACCTCACGCTTGATAAAGTGATCAGGCACGTCGTAGCGTAGCCAGTCGCGCGTGCGGCCAATGATCTTGACATGCTCGGCGCGCAGTCCGACCTCTTCCTCAAGTTCACGGTACATTGCCTGCTCTGGCGTCTCACCGTGCTTGATGCCGCCTTGCGGGAATTGCCACGAATGTTCACGCACCCGCTTGCCCCACCAGACTTCGTTCTGGTGATTCAGCAGGATGATGCCGACGTTCGGGCGATA
>JAIXQV010000022.1 GCA_027485535.1 Oxalobacteraceae bacterium
ATCAGACGGTCGAGCCCGGGTTCTTCCATGCCTAAATCCGCCAGAAACGCGCCTTTGTCGGCGTCATCAAGGTCGGCGATCTCTGCTTCAATCGCAGCGCAGATCGCGACGATCGGCGCATTTTGCGATGCTGCGTACGCAGTCAGCTGATCGAGCAGCGGATTATTAGTGAAACCACTTTCAGCAACATTGGCGACATACATCGCTGGCTTGGCTGTAATCAGGCACAGTGGTTTCAATAGTGCGAGCTGCTCTTTATCCAGCGTCATTGCACGCACCGGTTGCGCTTCATTCAGCTGAACCTGGACTTTCTCCAGCAAGGCTACCAATGCGGCGGCTTCTTTATCGCCCGAGCGTGCTTTTTTGGTTTCGCGCTGTATGGTTTTTTCAACCGTGGCGAGATCCGCTAAGGCGAGTTCGGTTTGAATCACCGCAATATCATCGAGCGGACTTACCTTGCCCGCGACATGCACCACGTTCGGGTCTTCGAAGCAGCGCACGACGTTAACGATCGCATCGGTTTCGCGTATGTGCGCCAGAAACTGGTTACCCAAGCCTTCACCTTTGGAGGCACCCGCGACCAGCCCGGCAATATCCACAAACTCGACCGTCGCTGCGAGGATGCGCTCCGGCTTGACGATGGCAGCGAGTTGCGCCAAGCGCGGATCAGGCACCTCGACAATGCCGACATTCGGCTCAATCGTGCAGAAAGGATAGTTTTCGGCTGGGATGCCGGCTTTGGTCAGCGCATTAAAGAGCGTGGACTTGCCGACATTGGGCAGTCCGACGATGCCGCATTTGAGACTCATGGGGTTCCTTGCTGTTACGCTCGCCGGCGCAATGCCGCCAAGGCGCGCCGGGGCGCATATCGATCAGGTACTGCCTGAAAAGTGAGCGATTATAACCCTCGCTGTCAGTGTCTCCGTCCAATGGGAGAAGCTGTTTATCATTGTGCACTTGTACACCGATGAGAGTTCGCTGTGAAAAGAATCTTCGATAGTGTGATCGCCCTTGTTTTGCTGATCATTCTGCTGCCCTTCGCGCTGCTGGTCGCGGTTGTGATACGGCTGGAGTCACCCGGTCCAGTGTTGGTGAGTGCCCATCGTGTGGGGCGTCATGGGCGCTTGTTGAAGTTGCGCGAGTTTCGCGCTGCGGTTGTCGAGCCTGGATCGATGGAAACCATAGGCGGTTGCGAGGGCGAGCAGCCAACCCGCGTGGGCGCATTTTTACGTCGGCATGGCATAGAGCGCTGGCCTTGGCTGATCGCCGTCCTAAAAGGTGATTTGTCGATCGTCGGGCCACGTGCGGAGTTGCCGCGTTACGTGGGTTGCTACCCGAGCGAGGTGCGCAAGAAAGTACTCTCGGTGAAACCGGGTTTGATTGACTTGTCGTCGCTTGAGGCGCGGGAGGAGCGACGCCTACTACAAGGCTTGGAAGGTGAGGCTTTGGAGGAGGCGTATGTTGATCGGGTGCTGCCGATCAGGCTGGCGCATGCGCAGCGCTATATCGATACAAAAAGCGTGCGTACGGATGGATTGATTTTGCTGAAATTGCTGTTTCGGTGAGTTAAGCCTTGTTTGGTATTGCGTACGAAAATCGGAAATAGCCGCCGATCGGCGGCTACGGGTTAATTGACTGATTTAACAAGCGTCGGATCAGGCACTGTGAATCAGAAACTGTGACTTATCCCGCCCGGCCATCCATTTCGGTGGTTTACCGCGCCCGCTCCAGGTTTCACCGGTCGCATTATTTCGGTACTTAGGTGCCACCGGACGCCGGATTGCTTTCACCGCTTTGCGTTTGGTGCCGCCACTGAAGCCAAGGTCGTGCGGTGAAAGCCCGTACTCGCGCATCTTGGCGAGAATTTCAGTAATCGCATTCGCCAATTCGGTCTTGCGCGCCAGTTCGGCCTCTTGCTGCAGTCTTTCGATCTGGCTCTGAAGTTCTTTGTAAGTTGTCATGAAATTCCTCGATCAAAAAAGGTTTCTGAAGGTGAAAAGTCCCAGCGATTTGAGGCTATCACCGGCTGCCGGATTGTAAACAAACTATTAGCAAAAAGATATTAATCGACTAATTATTGATGTCGATAATCTGTTTGCACGATTCAGCTGACCTAAATTCGAACGAGTTAACGCAAAGAAACAATCATCGTTTGATATTGGCCATTAATCGAATACGATGATCGGTACGCTGAATCTCGCGTGTTTTCCGACGACGCATTTTTCCATTGTGCAGAACTTTTGCTATTGATCTTTATTCAAAACGCATGACGCGGAATGTCTTCCGCGCTGGTTTTATGGTGATACCGCTTAAATAGCGGTGTGCAGCGTGTGCATCGCCTGCTCGGGTTTACCTTCACAAAGCAGCGGGATGATGTCGAGGGATTTATCAATCGCGCGCTCGATTGGCGCTAGCTCCTCAGCGCGCGGTCGGTGCAATACAAAATCAACCACCGGTTGTTGCAGATTCAGTGAGCGCGGGTGTCCAATACCGATCCGTAATCGCCAATAGTCCTGGGTTCCGAGTGCGGCGCTGATGTCTTTCAGGCCATTATGGCCGCCAGAAGAGCCGCCCATCTTCAGTTTCGCAACGCCGGGTGCAAGATCAAGTTCGTCATGCACCACCAAAATCTCTGCCGGCAGAATGCGATAAAACCGCGCCACCGCTCCTACGGCTTGCCCGGAGCGGTTCATGAAAGTTTGTGGCTGAAGTAGCCATATATCGCGCCCGGCGACGGGCACCTTAGCCAGCAGACCGTGAAAGCGCGACTCATTTCGGAGTGCGCCGCGCGCAAGCTGATCCACCAGCCAAAAACCAGCGTTATGGCGGGTTTGTGCGTACTCGGGCCCCGGGTTGCCAAGGCCGACGATCAGCCGTATCGGACTGCTAGACATGGATCATATGCGCTAAAGTTTGCTGGATTATCGCAAACCAACAGTGATAAAAAAGCCCGTCACCAGGACGGGCTTGTTCGCCTAGGCGATGGTCATACCAATTACTTTTTCGCTTCGTCGGCAGCGCCGTCAGCTGTTTTCGCGCCGCGCGGTACTGATGCAGTCGCGATCGTTGGATTGTCTTTCGCGTGAACCGCGGCTACACCTGATGGCAGCTTCAGATCAGACACGTGGAAAGACGAACCCTCGGTCATGCTCGACAAATCCACCTCGATGAAAGCAGGCAAATCTTTTGGCAAGCAGCTGACGTCCAGGTCGTTCAACACGTGGCTGATGATGCCGCCGGACAGCTTAACCGCGGGCGCTATCTCGGCATTCACAAAGTGCAGCGGCACCCTGACGTGAATTTTCTGGTTCGGATCAACACGCTGAAAATCCACATGCATCACCAGTGGCTTGAACGCATGCATTTGGAAGTCGCGTAGCAGCACTTTCTCTGCTTTGTCGCCGACTTTCATGTCCAGCACGGACGAATGGAAAGACTCTTTTTTCAACGCATGAAACAAAGCGTTGTGGTCCAGTGCGATATTCACTGGGGCGTCCGAGCCGCCGTAGATGATGCCTGGCGTTTGCCCGGCACGACGCAGGCGGCGGCTCGCTCCGGACCCCTGCTCCGACCTTGGGAATGCAATAACTTCCATGATGACTCCTAAAACGGGCTTGTGCCCTGAGTTAATGTCCTCCGCGACCAGAGGACTTGATTGAAACCTCGGCTAGCCGAGGTTCCGAATACTTTTATCCCGCCGACTCATCCTCAGCAAACAGCGACAGTACTGAATCACCGCGGCTGATACGACGAATGGTTTCCGCCAGCAGCGGTGCACACGACAGCTGCCGAATTTTTCCACACGCCTGCGCTTGTGCGCTGAGCGGAATGGTATTGATCACCACCACCTCATCAATCGGCGAGTGCTGTATGCGTTCCACCGCCGGGCCCGACAACACCGGGTGGGTACAGTAGGCCACCACCTTGGTTGCGCCGCGCTCTTTCAACACCTCGGCCGCCTTGGTCAACGTGCCGGCGGTATCGACCATGTCGTCCATGATCACGCAATTGCGGCCCTCAACCTCACCAATGATATGCATCACCTCTGACACATTCGCTTTCGGGCGACGCTTGTCAATGATGGCGAGATCGCAGCCCAGTTTCTTGGCTAATGCCCGGGCACGCACCACGCCGCCGACATCGGGCGAGACGACCAGCAGATCGTCATAACGCTTCTCTACGAGGTCAGCCAGTAACACGGGCGATGCGTAGACGTTATCGACGGGAATATCGAAAAATCCCTGAATCTGATCAGCGTGCAGATCCATGATCAGAATCCGCTCGACACCCACATCCTGCAACATGTTGGCCACCACTTTGGCCGATATAGCCACCCGTGCCGAGCGTGGACGGCGATCTTGACGCGAGTAGCCGAAATACGGCACCACTGCGGTAATACGACCAGCCGATGAACGCTTCAGCGCGTCCACCATCAGCATGATCTCCATCAGGTGGTCATTGGTCGGCGCACAGGTCGACTGCAGCACGAACACATCCTTGCCGCGCACGTTCTCGTTGATCTCAACCATGATCTCGCCATCCGAGAACCGGTTGACCACCGCCTTGCCGAGCGGAATGCCGAGCTCCGACGCGACGCCGGCTGCCAACTCCGGGGTAGCTGTCCCGGTAAACACCATCAGGTTCTCGTGGACCATGATTCCTGAATCACCTACAAGCAGTAAAAGCCGCTATCGCCAGGCTTCAACCCCCGGCTCGGCGGCTTCCTTGAGTGCTGCGTTGTTGTGGCGGGCCGCGACAAGTCGGCGGCCCGGATTATTTGGCAGGGGAACAAGGATTCGAACCTTGGAATGCCGGAATCAAAATCCGGTGCCTTAACCAGCTTGGCGATTCCCCTACACAACCATTTGTATGGCCAGTCGGCCAGACGAATTCGTGATTACGACACGAGCAGATGCGCCATCGGGTGCTTGGCGAGTGCCTTAGCCTTCCACGCGCGCCACGCTGCTGGCACCTGCCCGAGCGTCGTGTCGGCATCGGATTCCGATGCAAAAGTGGCAAAAACACCAGCGCCGGAACCTGTCATCCGCGCATTTGCACGGTGCGACAGCCAGTCTAGAGCGTCTGCAACCGGGGGAAAAGCGCGGGCGGCTACTGCTTGCAAGTCGTTCTTTCCGAAACCGGGAAGTCGGTCCGAAAAGTCCGCTATTTTCACGACTTTGGTGTCGCGTGTCAATTCGGGGGTCTGGAAAATCTGGGGCGTCGGTACATTCACACCCGGGTGAATCAGGACAAACCAGAGCTCAGGTGTCTGGATCGGCGTCAGCTGCTCGCCGATGCCCTCCACGAAGGCATTACCGCCAAGCAGAAAAAACGGCACATCGGCGCCCAGCGCCAGCCCGAGCTGCATCAACTCGGCGCGTGACAAGCCGGTACCCCACAAATGATTCAAGGCGATGAGCGTGGTGGCGGCGTTCGAAGAGCCGCCACCGATGCCGCCACCCATTGGCAAGCGCTTCTCGATCGCGATGTCAGCCCCGCCGACGGCGAGCCCACGCGCCTGCGCTTCCGACTGCAGCAAGCGCGCCGCGCGAACCGTCAGATCTTGTTCGGGCGGCAGGGAGTCGATATCGGTCGTACGCACGATAGCCTGATCATCGCGCAGCGTGAAATGCAGCGTGTCTTGCAGGTCGATAAGCTGAAATACTGACTGCAGCAAGTGATAGCCATCCTCGCGGCGCCCAGTGACATGCAAAAACAGATTCAGCTTGGCGGGCGCAGCGCAGTTATTCAAGGAGCGGCTCACGGCTTATTCCTCACCCTGCCAGCGATCAATCACAACCCGCAGCGCAAGTTCGCTTTGTGCGGTGTCGCGCATGAAGTCGATACGCTTTGGCATTGCCGTATTGCCGTCGGCTTGCCAACTCACGTAGCGAAGCTTCCAGCCATCGCCGCGCAATGTGTCGGAGTGATCCGGTGTGACCGAGACTAGCTGACCGCGACCATCTCGCATAAACCCCTGCAACCAGAAGCGCAAACCATTGACGGGCAGCGCCCAGCCAAGCGTTTGCTCAGTGAGTTGATCAATGCTTGCGGCTTCGCGCACTTCGCCGCCGGACTGTTCAATCCTGGCGCGGCCCGGAGCGATTGCGATGCGCGCAATCGTCTGGCCCAACGGGGTGAGAAGTTCGATATCGATTTGATCGCCGCGCTGCACCCATGAAAATTTGCCCTGCAACGATTCTGGTTTGCCAGCGGCGCGATAGCTCACTGAGAGTCGACCGCCCAGTCGTACATCACTCCGGTAGGTGCGAGTCCCCGATGGCAAAGGCAGCGTGGTGGTGCAGGCGCCTGTAAAGGCCAGCGCCAGCAGGAATAAGCGACGTTGCATGCGCTACAGCTTGATCTGTAGCCGCTGCAGCGTAGCCCTCAGCGTCTCGTTTTTCGGGTCTTTGTCGTTTGCGCTACGCCACAGTTTTTTTGCTTCATCTTGCCGGCCCATTGCCCACATGACTTCGCCGAGGTGAGCTGCAATTTCTGCATCTGCTTTGATTTCATACGCGCGCTGCAAGGTACTCAGCGCCTGCTCCAAGCGTCCGAGACGAAACTCAACCCAACCCAAACTGTCCAGAATGTAGGGGTCATTCGGTGCTATCTGGTTAGCTTTGCTGATCAAATCGAATGCGTCTTGCAGACGAAGATTGCGATCTGCCAGCGAGTAGCCGAGCGCGTTATAAGCGTGCTGGTTATCGGGGGCGATTTGTATCAGCTGCCGTAACTCGCGCTCCATCAGATCGAATTGCTTGGCACGTTCAGCCAGCATCGCGTGCTCATACAGCAGATCGATATTGTTTTTGTTTAACGCCAGCGCATCCGCCACCATGCGCAAGGCATCATCCAAGCGGCCAGCATCGCGCAGTAGCTGCGCTTCGCCCACGATCAGCTTCGCGCGATCATCATCATTTCGCACCTCTGCTTGCTGCAGCAGCGCACGTGCAGCGTCGGGGTCTTTGGCCTTTGCGAGCAGCATCGACCGGCGAAGCGTCGCGCTAATGTAGCTACCCTGATTATCAGGCTCGATCTTTTCCAACCACTTAAGCGCGGCAGTCGTATCGTTTTTATCTTCTGCAATTTGCGCTAGTACCAACAGCGCTTGCGTTGAATCACGCTCACGATCCGGTTGATCATCGAGCGTTTGAATGTATTTCGACAGATAGCTTTCTGCCTCACGCATTTCGCCAGCTTGCGCCGCCATCAAGCCAAGCGCATACAGCGTGGTTCGGTCATCCGGGTGGTGTGTAAGCAATTGTGCAAACTGTTCCTTCGCCTCGGCCACCTTGTTTTGCTCGATCAATGTGCGCGCATAGGCCAAGCGAACTTCACGCGACTTGGGATTCTTTTGCAAGAAGGCGACCAGTGACTGGATCGACTCAGTACGATCTTCAATGATCTGCGCCAGTACCAGCGCGACAAGATCTGAGTTCGGGTGTTTGGCAAGCGCAGCGCGCGCCTCGCTCAGCGCAGTCGCACGATCGCCGGCCACCATCGCTGCTTGCGCCAGCGTGAGCCGTGCATCAAGCACATCGCCGTAGGGTTCGAGCAGTTCGCGCAGCAGAGCGTACGCGCGGCTGCGGTCTTGTGCTCTGGCCAGTTGGCGCTGAACTTGCGCAATCGTATTCGGCAGTGCCTCCGGTGTGCTGGCGGCTAACTGCTGCGCCATCACGGGTTTTACTTCATCGATGCGGCCGCTGGAAATCAATAGCCCGACTACTGTTTGTGCCGCCTCTTCCGATTTCGGTGCAATCTCACGCCAGAGTCGCGCCGCCTTCAGCGCTTCGCCGCCAAGTGATCCAGCAACCGCGAACTCCACCGCACGCCGCGCCAGTCGAGGGTCGCGCAGCGAACGCGCCAGCGACGTCATGGTGGAGTAAGCCGCAAACTTATCTCCGCGTTGGAAGGAGAGTTCTGCCAACAGATATTTGTGAATCAACTGCTCGGTGACCGCGATATTTGGCAGGGACTCACCGCCGCCGGTTTGCTCTGCTTTGGCGGAAGGAACAAGCACTGCCGAGGCAAATGCGGCGCTCAGCGTTAGAATGGCGCGAAATATTTTCAAGGGAATCCTGTGCGGCGCGTGGCGCCTTCGAAAGGTGGTAGCGGATCGATTTTACGCCACACCTACCACTTGTCGCTTGCTTCCATCTAATCCGCGTGCCCCGCGCCTATCTTCATGCCTGAACTGCCAGAAGTCGAGGTCACTCGGCGCGGAATCGCGCCGTCTGTCGAGGGCCAGCGGGTCACCGGCGTCGTGTTGCGCCGCAGTGGCCTGCGCTGGCCATTCCCTGCCAATCTACAGTCCTTGCTGCAGAACCAGGTGGTGCGTTCAACCGGGCGGCGTGGCAAGTACCTCTTGTTGAGGTTTGATCACGGCACACTCATCATCCACCTCGGCATGTCTGGCCACCTGCGCGTACTACCCAGCGATCTGCCACCGGCCAAACACGACCATGTCGATTTGCAATTCGGCGCACACCTCATTCGCTTCACCGACCCCCGCCGTTTCGGTGCTGTGTTGTGGCACGGGAATGAGGAAGGTGAGGTTGAACAGCACCTCTTGCTGCGTCGTCTTGGTGTAGAACCCATCGCTTATCCCGATCTGGCGGGACTGTTGTTTCGAGAGACCCGGCGGCGCAGCGCGGCGATCAAGCAAGTGCTGCTCGCTGGCGATATCGTGGTGGGTGTCGGCAATATCTATGCGTGCGAAAGTTTGTTCGAGGCGCGTATTCATCCGAATACTTCTGCGCAGCGAATCTCACGCAGCCGTTACGAGCGACTCGCGCCGGCGATACAGCGCATCTTGGCGGCAGCGATTGCGCAGGGTGGCAGTACGCTGCGTGACTTCATCGGTGCCGATGGTGCGTCTGGGTATTTCCAGCAAAGCTACTCGGTCTACGACCGAGAGGGCGAGCCCTGCACGCAGTGTGGCACGCCAATTCGTCGCCTCGTGCAAGGGCAACGATCAACGTTCTACTGTGGTCGATGCCAGCGATGAAGCGTGTCGTTGATAAATCGGTTCAATCGATTGCTCAGCATGATCCTGCTTTTTCCGAGGACCTGATTACCTGGCAAAAGCAACATGGCCGGCATCAGTTGCCGTGGCAGCAGACACGCGATGCCTACCGAATCTGGCTGTCGGAAATCATGCTGCAGCAGACCCAGGTCGCCACTGTCATTCCTTACTACCACCGTTTTTTTTTTTTTTTTCCTAATGTTCAGGCGCTTGCGGCTGCGCCGGTGGATCAAGTGATGTCGTTATGGGCGGGTCTTGGTTATTACACCCGTGCACGGAATCTGCATCGCTGCGCGCAGGCTATCGTGCAACAGCATGGTGGCGTTTTTCCTGCCGACGTTCAATCGCTGGCGGCCTTGCCCGGGATCGGCTTATCAACGGCTGCGGCGATTACCGCGTTTGCTTACGGCACACGGGCGGCAATTCTAGATGGCAATGTCAAACGCGTGCTGTGTAGAGTGTTCGGCGTCGAGGGCTTTCCCGGACAATTAGCCGTCGAGCGACAACTCTGGCAGCTTGCCGCCAGCTTGCTGCCAGAGGGCGATATCGAGGCCTATACCCAAGGCTTGATGGATCTGGGCGCAACCGTGTGCACCCGAACTCGCCCACGCTGTGATGCTTGCCCCATGCAGGCGCGCTGTGTTGCGCATGAAACCAATCGCACCAGCGAATTGCCGATACGCCGACCCAAAAAAGCTACGCCTGAAAAACGTAGCGTGATGCTATGGGTAACTTTTGAAGACGAACTACTGTTAGAGCAACGACCGCCGATAGGTATCTGGGGTGGGCTGCAGTCACTACCCGAGCTTGAACGCTTGGGGGGCAATCCCGAGCCGGCAGAATGGTTGTTCGAGGCGCGGGCGGCGCTGGTCGATATCGGCGAGATTGCCGAGCTCAGTGTGTTGCCAGAGTTCTTGCACGCCTTCACGCATTTTCGATTGCGCGTCACGCCGCTGAAAATCACACTCTCGCGTCGATATTGGATGGCGGCGCAAAACAGTTACCACTGGCGCGCCATCAATACGCTGGAGAGCGCTGCGCTTCCGGCACCAGTGCGTAAGTTGCTCGAGGGCTGACAGGGTCTGACAGACGGTTTTTCAGAGCACGCCGTTTTCTTGCAAGTAGCTCTGCACGCGCTCCAAGCGCAGCCCGGCATCGGTCAGTTCCAATAATTCCTGTTTGTCTTCCAGCGCGATCGGCAGCATCTCGCTCCACCGGTTCGCGACCCACGTTGGACTGTCGAGCGCATGCGGCTCGGTAAATGGATTGATGAAATCACCATCCGGCAGCTCACCAGCGCGTCGATGCAACTCATCAATCACTACCTGTAACACCTTCGCGCACAGTGTTAAAGACTCGCCAGTGTGACCGGGATCATCCACTGGCAAAGGTGCGATTCGCGCCTCGATCAATTGATTACGCTGGGTGCGTTTTTCAATGATGCGGAAGCGCTCTCCACCCTGGGTATGCAGCAGCAGCACACCCAGATCTTCCACATCACAAGCAATGATATGGGCCAGCGTACCTATGTCGTAAGGCTCAGCAGCGGTACCCACTTCATTACCAGCCCGAATCGCCACAACGCCAAATGGCGCACTACTTTTCATACATTCGCGCACCATGTCCACATAGCGCGTCTCGAACACGCGCAGTGGTAGTACTCCGCGCGGGAACAGCACGGTATTTAGCGGGAAAATCGGAATCCAGTCGTGTTCGTTCATCATCGCAGCAAGCGCTTTTAATCCAGCTCGCGATGCCTGACCAGCACGCGTGCCCGGTCGCGAAACAGTTCGGCCAATCGTTCGACAAAAAATACCGAACGGTGCTGCCCGCCAGTGCAACCGATGGCGACCGTCAGGTAGCTACGGTTATCGCGTTCGAAAGCAGGCAACCATTTTTCGACGAAAGCGCGAATATCTTGCATCAGTTCGATGCCATTTTCCTGCGCGTTCAAAAACTCTATGACCGGCTGGTCTTTGCCCGTGAGTGGGCGCAGGCGCTTGTCATAGAACGGATTCGGTACGACGCGCACATCGAACACCAGATCGGCATCGAGTGGCACACCGTATTTGAACGCGAACGATTCAAACAACAAGGACAGCGGTGCGCTCTGCTCGCTATGGATCATGTCCTTGATCCAGCCGCGTAACTGATTTGCACTGAGTCCCGAGGTATCAATCTGATGCCCAAGCCCTTCGATTGCCGACAGTACTTCGCGTTCTTGTTGTATGCACTCCATCAGTGTCGGCAACGTCGATTGCGGTGCATCCGGTGCTATGCGGTGGGATAGGGGATGGCTACGGCGGGTTTCCGAGAAGCGATTGATCAAGGATTCGGTTTTAGCGTTCAGGAAAATCACTTCGACGGCATGACCCTGCGACTTCATCCATTGGATGGTGTCCGGCAATTCAGCCAGCGATGCGGCGCTGCGTGCGTCGACCGCAATGGCGAGCTTTTGCGCGCCCTCGGCAACCCGAGTTTCCACCAGCGCGCGCACCAGCGCGGGGGGTAGATTATCAACACAGAAGTAACCAGCATCTTCAAGCGCGTTTAGGCCGACCGATTTGCCGGAGCCTGAGATGCCAGTGAGGAGAACGATACGCATCTGCGCATCATAGCGGAAAGCATTTGTGTCGGGCGCGTGTTACTCGTCGCCCATCGCGCGTTGCTGACGCTCCATGAAATTTGCCAGCGTGTTGATGCCGCGGATCTGAAGAATATGGTTACGCACCGCAGCCTCCAGCAGCACCGCAATGTTACGGCCCGCCTCAACCGGGATGATGACTTTGCGGATCGGGAGGCCGAGTACTTCTTCGGTGTGCTGATCGACCGGCAGCCGCTCGTAGTTCTCTTCCAGGGTCTTGCGTCGCACCAGATGCACAATCAGCTTTAGCCGCATTTTGCGTCGCACAGCAGTCTCGCCAAAGATCGCCCGAATGTCGAGCAGTCCAAGGCCACGTACCTCGAGCAAGTTTTGCAGAAGTGGCGGGCAGCGTCCCTCGATCATGTTGGGCGCGATGCGTGCAAGCTCCACGGCATCGTCGGCCACCAAGCCGTGGTTACGCGAGATGAGTTCCAAACCTAATTCGCTTTTGCCAAGGCCAGACTCACCAGTGATCAGCACGCCAACGCCAAGCACATCCATGAACACGCCATGCATCGTGACGCGCGCCGCTAGTTTCTTCGACAAGTACACGCGCAGAAAATCGATCACTTGCGCCGCCGGCAGCGGTGTCGTCAGCAGCGGGATGCAGTTTTCGTCGCAGGCTTTCAAAACATGGGGATGAGGCTCAAGCGCTTGCGCAATGATCAGCGCGGGTGGCGCACCTGCGATCAGCTCGCGGGTTTGATAGGCCAGGCTGCTCTCTGACAGGCGTTGCAGGTACTCGTCCTCCTGATGGCCAAAGACTTGAATCCGGCCCGGGTGGATCAGGTTCAAATGCCCGACCTGATCAGCAGCGGAGGCAGCATCACCATGAATCACTCGCTCGTTGCCGGATTTTCCGGCCAGCCATGCCAGGCGCAGTGATGCTTGGTTGTCGTCGAAGAGTTCTTGAATCGGTAGCGGGGTATTGGCGGGCATGGTCAGGCGGCGCTGCGCTCCGGCGGTTGCCAGCTCACTAAACGCTGATGCAGCGAGTTGGCATCCAGATCTTCTGTCATCGCGACGCGGAACGCTCTGTCCGAGAACATCTCTGCGATCTCTGACAAGATCTCCAGATGCTGCTGCGTGACATTGTCCGGAATCAGCAGAAAGATCAGTAGCTTGACCGGTTCGCCGTCGGGTGACTCGAAAGGAATGGGCTCGGATAGTCGGACGAATGCGGCCAGTGGCGCTTTCAGTCCGCGTATGCGGCCATGGGGAACCGCGACGCCATGTCCGAGGCCGGTCGAGCCGAGCCGCTCACGGGCAAATAGATTGTCCGAGACAGTCGAGCGAGCGATGCCACAGTTATTTTCGAAGATGAGCCCCGCTTGCTCAAAAGCCCGTTTCTTGCTGGAGCATTCCAGATCGAGCAGGACATTTTCGGCAGGGAGAATATGACTGAAGTGGGTCATGATGCAATGCACAATAAAGCCTCGGCTCGGCATTATAGGAGCTTTCCCGGACGCCACAAGACAAAGTCGGCGGCCTGCCGTTATCCGGGAAAACACGCCGGTGCCGAGGTCTGCAAAGCGGCGCTAGTACTTACATCTCGGTAACGGGATCGGGCGCTAAATCTATACCTCTCGCCGACCAATGGCAATCGATTTGACCATTTTTCTGATGTGCCTTTCGGATGACATTGCAAATACTACTGCCGTGCGTGACGAGCATTGGGCGGCATTCCGGATAGCGGAAAATTCGCACGCCAAGGATTGATGTCGATACCGCCTCTGCGCGTGTAGCGTGCGCTCACCATCAGCTTGCTGGGTTGGCACTGTTGCTGGATATCCATGAAAACGCGCTCCACGCAGTGCTCGTGAAATTCTTGGTGCTGTCGGAACCCGATCAGGTATTTCAATAAACCTTCCTGGTCGATTGCAGGCCCGGAATAGCGAATTTGTATGCTGGCCCAGTCGGGTTGATTAGTGACCGGGCAATTCGAGCGCAGCAGATGCGAGACCAGCGTCTCTTCCACTGGCGCCTGGTCGGCGGCTCCGCGAAGCAGCTCGGGCTCTGGCGCGTAGCGATCAACCGCAATATCTAATCGATCCAGTAACAGGCCATCGAACTCGCCCATCACTTGTTTGCCGAAGTCTTTTGACAGTAGCAGCTTGATTTGAATCTCGGCGCCGACTGCTGCGGATAAATCATGCTGCAGCAGCGCGACTACAGCCTCTTGGCTATCGATGCGCGTCTGATTTAATGAATTCAGATACAACTTCATCGACTTGGATTCGACCATGTTCGGCGTGTCAGCGGGTACCAGCAAAGTCGCAATAGCGACCTGCGGCTTACCACGCGGGTTGAGCCAGGAAAGCTCATAGGCATTCCAGACATCCATCCCAAAAAACGGCAGCGTGCCGGTAAGGCCGAGCTCGACGCGTTTTTCTGCGCGCGGCATAGGAAACAGCAAAGTCGGGTCGTAGCTATCGCCATAAACACTCGGTTTACCGAGTGGCGAATCAGCGGGCGTGGAAGCGTCATTCATGGAATAACTAGCAGGGGAATGTGCAGCAAAACGCGCTCACAGAAACAATTTATAGGCAGGATTTTCGCTCTCATCCCAGGCGCGGTAACCCAGCGTCGCCAGAAACGCGCGGAAAGCCTTCATCTCTTGCTTCGGCACTTGAAGTCCGACCAACACTCGACCGACATCGCCGCCCTGACTGCGGTAGTGGAACAGGCTGATGTTCCAATTGGGCGCCATGCTATCCAGAAAGCGCATCAAGGCACCGGGGCGTTCAGGGAATTCAAAGCGGTACAAAATTTCGTTACCAGCATGCGCGCTCTTACCACCCACCAGGTGACGAATATGCAGCTTCGCTAATTCATCCTGCGTCAGGTCGATGGTTTTAAAGCCCTGCTTCTTGAACAGCTTGCTGATCTTCTCCGGTTCATCACGATCAGCCACCTGCAGCCCGACGAACACATGCGCTTCTTTGTCATCGCTAATGCGGTAATTGAACTCGGTGACAGCGCGCGCGCCCACCAACTGGCAGAAGCGCTTGAAGCTGCCACGCTCCTCGGGAATCGTCACTGCGAATACCGCTTCATGGGCCTCACCCACCTCGGCACGTTCGGCCACGAAGCGTAAGCGATCAAAGTTCATATTGGCGCCGCAGGCGATCGCCACCAAGGCCTGATCTCGCAGTGGCTGCCGCGCCTTCGCTGCCCGCGCAAGATACGCCTTGGCACCTGCCACTGCCAGCGCGCCGGCGGGTTCCAAAATACTTCGTGTATCCGTAAAAACATCCTTGATGGCTGCGCAGACATCATCGGTATCGACCAGCAAAACCTCATCAACCACTTGCTTGGCAAGCCGGAAGGTCTCTTCGCCCACTTGCTTGACCGCCGTGCCATCCGAGAACAAACCGACATCACTCAACACCACCCGCCGCCCCGCTTTGAGTGAGCGCGCCATCGCGTCAGAATCGGTGGTCTGCACACCAATGACCTTGATGTCCGGTCGTACCGCCTTGATGTAGGCACCGATGCCGCCGATCAGGCCGCCGCCACCAATCGCAACAAACACCGCATGAATGGGGCCAGCATGCTGGCGCAGAATTTCCATGGCAATCGTGCCTTGCCCCGCGATCACATCCGGATCATCAAACGGATGCACAAAGGTCAGCTTCTCTTTTTTCTCCAGATGCAGCGCGTGCTGGTAAGCATCCGAATACGACTCGCCTGACAAGACCACTTCGCCGCCACGTGCGCGAACCGCCTCGATCTTTAGCGCCGGCGTCGTGGTTGGCATAACAATCACGGCGCGGCAGCCCAGCGTCTTGGCTGACAGTGCGACACCCTGAGCATGATTACCGGCGGAGGCACAGATCACGCCTCGCCTGAGTTGCGCGGGTGTCAATTGCGCCATCTTGTTGTACGCTCCTCGCAACTTGAAACTGAATACGCTTTGCATATCCTCGCGTTTCAGGTAGACACGATTACCGGTTCGGTCAGAGAGCAGGGGCGCGAGCTCAAGCGGTGTCTCAACCGCCACGTCATAAACGCGCGATGTGAGAATTTTCTTCAGATAGCTGGTCGTCATAGCTTCCGATTATAAAGGACGCCTTTTGCGCTTCTTACGCAGTTATTGCCTCGCATGCTGGAAACTCAGTTAAGCACGCTACTCGCCACGTTGGCGTTACCGGCGGTCGGGCTACCCGCGCTGTTCATCGTCTGCTTGCTATCGGCGACGCTGTTACCGATGGGCTCAGAGCCGGCGCTATTCGCGCTGGTGAAAGCCAACCCCGAGTTGTTCTGGGTCGCGTTAGTCGTCGCCACCGTCGGCAACACACTGGGCGGCGTGATCAATTACGGCATGGGGTTAGGTGCGAAGCGCGCCTTGACAAGTGAGCGCGAAACTCGCTGGTTGGCTTGGTTGCAGCGATTCGGCCCCAAAACCTTGCTGCTGTCTTGGCTGCCGATTGTTGGCGATCCGCTATGCGCGCTGGCCGGCTGGCTGGCGATGCCGTTCTGGCCTTGCGTGCTGTGGATGGCCATCGGAAAACTACTACGCTACGCCACCATCACCAGCTTTCTGCTGTGGGTGCCGGATAGCTTCTGGCAGGCAATCCTTCTCAAGGGGTAATTGACCCCAATTCCTCACCAAAACAAAGGTCTAAGCCACCTTTTTGTGCAGCGCACTAGGCTAGAATAGCAACTTTGCATCACTCCCTCACGACCATCTCATGAACGCCCCCGCGCAATTCCAAGCAGCACTGGCTGAATCGCTTGAAGAGACAGAACAGGCACGTTTGCGAGAGATTCCCTACAACTACACCTCGTTCTCCGATCGCGAGATCGTTATCCGCCTACTCGGTGAATCCGCCTGGGACCTAATCACCCAGCTACGCAGCCTGCGCCAGACCGGACGCTCTGCGCGCATGCTGTATGAGGTACTCGGCGACATCTGGGTGGTACAGCGCAACCCCTATCTGCAAGACGATCTGCTCGACAACCCATCGCGCCGCGAGGCCCTGATCGATGCGCTCTACCACCGGCTGAATGAGGTTGATCGTCGTCGCATGGTGGCGGAGGATGATCACAGCATCGAGCCGGAAATCAAACAGCGCAAGCAACATGTCGCAACGCTAGTCGAGCTGGCGCGGCAAGCGGTGAAAGATTTCGCTACCGATTTCGACCGTACACGTGAATTACGCCGCCGCGCGCGCCGCGTGCTGGGTCGTTACACCGCCGCTGACAACATCAAATTTGATGGCATGTCGCGTGTATCGCATGTCACCGACGCCACCGACTGGCGCGTCGAGTACCCCTTCGTAGTACTGACCCCGGATGCGGAAGAAGAAATGGCCGGGTTGGTGAAAGCGTGTATCGAGCTCGGCCTGACCATCATCCCGCGTGGCGGCGGCACTGGCTACACCGGGGGTGCGATTCCCTTGACCCCGATGTCAGCGGTTATCAACACCGAAAAACTCGAAGATCTGGGCGACGTTGACATGACGCGTTTGCCCGGCCTTGATGTCGAGTACGCCACGATTTATAGCGGCGCTGGTGTGGTCACGCGTCGTGTCGCAGATGCCGCAGAGCGTGCCGGCTTTGTATTCGCGGTCGACCCGACCTCGGCAGATGCTTCCTGCATCGGCGGCAATATCGCGATGAATGCGGGCGGCAAAAAAGCCGTGCTATGGGGAACAGCGATTGATAACCTCGCCAGCTGGCGCATGGTCGACCCGAATGGGGATTGGCTGGAGGTCACCCGCCTTGATCACAACCTCGGCAAAATTCATGATGCGCCGCTCGCGCGTTTCAAGCTCGAGTGGACCCACCCCGCAGAGCGTGGACGGCGTCAGCAGCCATTTCGTACCGAAGTACTCGAGATCGAGGGGCAGCGCTTCCGCAAACAAGGTTTGGGTAAAGATGTCACCGACAAATTCCTTGCTGGCCTGCCCGGCGTGCAAAAAGAAGGCACCGATGGCCTGATTACCTCGGCACGTTGGATTCTGCACCGCATGCCAAAACACACCCGCACCGTCTGTCTTGAATTTTTCGGTCAGGCGCGCGAGGCAATCCCATCCATTGTTGAGATCAAAGATTTTCTCGACGCCGAAACCAGCAAAGGTGGTGCCGTACTCGCGGGGCTTGAGCATCTTGACGAGCGCTATTTACGCGCAGTGGGTTACGCCACCAAATCCAAGCGCGGTGTGCTGCCGAAGATGGTGATTGTCGGCGACATCGTTGGTGATGACGACGAAGCAGTCGCGCGCGCCGCTTCAGAAGTGATCCGCCTCGCCAATACCCGAGTCGGCGAAGGTTTTGTGGCAGTTAGTCCAGAGGCGCGCAAAAAATTCTGGCTCGATCGTGCACGTACGGCAGCAATCGCGCGACACACCAACGCCTTCAAGATTAACGAAGATGTCGTCATACCGCTCGATCGTATGGGTGAGTACACCGATGGAATCGAGCGCATCAATATCGAACTATCGATCGCCAATAAGTTAAAACTAATCAGCGCCTTGCAGACGTTTTTCACCAAAAGTCAGCTGCCGCTCGGTAAACATGACGATGCCGAAGGCATCGAGATACCACCCGCCGAGTTGCTCGAAGACCGTGTGGGCGAGGCGATCGATCTACTCTCGCGAGTTCAGATACGCTGGTCTTGGCTACTCAGCAGTCTTGATCAGCCCCTAAAAGACGTACAAACCGCCTGGCACGAGCTTGGTCTGGAGGCGCTGCTACCTGTGATCAACGCGCGCCTCGCAGCGAACGCCGGCGCAACCGTGTTCGATGTGCTGCAAGACCGCAGTGTCCGCGTCTCCTGGAAACAAGAGCTGCGCGCACCGCTACGCCACATCTTTGGCGGTGCTGCGTTCAAGCCTATCCTCGACGAATGCAGTGCGATTCATCAGCGCGTGCTGCGTGGTCGTGTCTTCGTTGCGCTGCATATGCATGCCGGTGACGGTAACGTGCATACCAATCTGCCGGTGAACTCCGACGACTACCAGATGCTGAAAGATGCGCACGCTGCTGTCGAGCGCATCATGGCGCTAGCGCGATCTTTGAATGGTGTGATCTCCGGCGAGCATGGCATTGGTATCACCAAGCTCGAATTTCTTACCGAAGACGAGATCAGCGAGTTCCGCAATTACAAGCAGCGCATCGACCCCGAGGGTCGCTTCAACAAAGGCAAGCTGCTAGCGAATGCCGATCTGCGTAATGCATACACGCCGTCATTTGGTTTGATGGGGCATGAGTCCCTGATCATGCAGCAGAGTGACATCGGCGCGATCGCCAACAGCGTCAAAGACTGCCTGCGCTGCGGCAAGTGCAAGCCAGTGTGCGCGACCCATGTGCCACGCGCCAACCTGCTGTATTCGCCGCGCAATAAAATTCTTGCGACCTCGCTCTTAGTCGAGGCTTTTCTCTACGAAGAGCAAACCCGCCGCGGCATCTCGATACGGCACTGGGAAGCCTTCGAAGACGTCGGTGATCATTGCACCGTGTGCCATAAGTGCGCCAATCCCTGCCCAGTCGATATCGATTTTGGCGATGTCTCGATGAACATGCGTAACCTGCTGCGCAAAATGGGCAAGCGCTCATTCAACCCAGGTAAACGCGCCGCGATGTTTTTCCTGAACGCCACCGACCCTGCCACCATCAACGCCACCCGACAGGTGATGATTAGTTGGGGCTATAAGGTGCAGCGCTTTGCACACGACTTCTTGAAAAACTTTGCCATCAAGCAGACCAAAGCACCGCCTGCCACCGTTGGTAAACCCGCAGTACGCGAGCAGGTGATCCACTTCATTAACAAAAAAATGCCGGGCAAGCTACCGAATAAAACCGCGCGCGCCTTGCTCGATATTGAAGACAACCAGTTCGTACCGATCATTCGCAACCCCAAAGCCACCACCGTCGACTCTGAGGCGGTGTTCTACTTCCCGGGTTGTGGCTCTGAGCGGCTATTCTCGCAAGTCGGTTTAGCGACACAGGCGATGTTATGGCAGGTAGGCGTACAGACGGTGCTACCACCCGGTTATCTCTGCTGTGGTTACCCGCAGCGCGGCAGCGGTGATTACGACAAAGCAGAAAAAATCATTACCGATAATCGCGTGCTGTTTCATCGTATGGCGAATACGCTGAATTATCTCGATATAAAAACCGTGGTGGTATCGTGCGGTACTTGCTATGACCAGCTACAAGGCTACGAGTTTGAAAAAATCTTTCCCGGCTGCCGTATCGTTGATATTCACGAGTTCCTGCTCGAGAAAGGCGTCAAGCTCGAAGGCGTCACTGGCACGCGCTACATGTATCACGACCCCTGTCACAGCCCGATGAAGCAGCAAGATCCGCTGAAGACCGTCAACAGCCTGATCACCACCATCGATGCGCAGAAGATCGAGAAGAATGATCGCTGCTGCGGCGAATCCGGCACGCTGGCGATCACCCGCCCGGACATCTCGACACAGGTGCGCTTCCGCAAAGAGATCGAGATGACCAAGGGTGCAGACAAATTACGCGCCGACGGCTTCAAGGGCGAAGTAAAAATCCTGACCTCTTGCCCATCTTGCCTGCAGGGCCTGTCGCGCTTCAACCAAGACGCAGAGACAGAAGCCGACTACATCGTCGTCGAGATGGCGCGTCACCTGCTGGGCGAGAGTTGGCTACCTGATTATGTGCAGCGCGCCAACGACGGCGGCATCGAGCGCGTTCTCGTCTGAACAAGTTGAAAGGTCATCGATGAGTGCATCGACATGTGAGCTATGCGAAACCGCCGGCGGTGAGGTGCTTCATCAGGCGACACAGTTTCGCGTGGTGCTGGTCGATGACAACCACTACCCAGGCTTTTGCAGGGTGATCTGGCAAGACCATGTCAAAGAAGTCACCGACCTGCCCGAACTGGATCGCATGCTGCTGATGGACGTACTGTGGCAGGTGGAACGGGTCGTGCGAGAGGTGATGCAGCCCGATAAAATCAATCTTGCGAGTTTCGGTAATGTAGTGCCGCACCTGCACTGGCATGTGATTCCCCGCTACACCGATGACATTCACTTCCCACAGCCGGTGTGGGGGCAGGCGCAGCGCAACGCCGACGCCTTGATGCTTGAAGTCAGGCGCCAGCGGCTGGACGGGCTACGGCTGAAGATGCGGGAGCGGCTCGAAACGTATCGCTAGGTTTGGGGTGTTACGGCCGCTTTTTCCTGATCGATTTTTACAATTTTTGGATGGCTAGCTGTAGGGTGTTGATATAGCGCTGATGCTGGACAAGATCTACCTTAGGCCCTGTATCAAAGGCTAACAGAAACTTTGCTAAAGATTTCGCATCGCTAGAGTCCCATCCCAACAGATTACCCACATGACCATTGGGTTGTACAAAATCTGCCAGATATAAGGCTTTCACCGCTATAGACCGGCTATTTGATGTCTGTTGGATCAGTTGATTGAAGGCGTGTTCTAGGTTCGCATCGTTTTTTGCCTTAACTATTGATCTCGCCGCTGCTATCTTCTTGGTATCAACTTCGGCACCCTTTCCCGTCATAACTAAACCAACTTCATTGTCGTTCAGCCCTAAGCTTCTCAAGATAGCTTCGAGCGACGGCTTCAACTGCTTATTGATCTCTCCTCCCATTAGCGGAGGCAGAGCATTTTTGATTTTGTCCGAACAGATCGTCTGGTCGCTATCAAGGTTTTTTCCTGCGACCAACTGGTTAATCACCTTTACCGCTAGCGGCGCTTCTTCATTTGTTGGCGGTAGTGTCATCTCCGTGGCTTCCTTGATTTGTTTGATATTCTGCGTAAGTCTCTCCTTATTCAGTCCCTGAGGTAGACGATCCTGCGCGTTGGCCGCCCATTCGCGCAGCGTGAATGTATTTCGACGGTTGCGGAAGATGTCGGTAAAAAATGCAGCTATCCCGCTTTTTTCATAGATCACTAATTTTTCTGATCCGTTGCTCGTTTTTTCGACTTTGACAAAAATCTTCTCATTACCGGTAAATCCGGCCTCAAATTTGAGGTCGGCTATTTTGGATGTTTGGGCTGTAGGTGTCATTCAGTGTCCTTGGCATCAATAATCTCTATCGCTTGGTAGCGATGGTGTTGGCGGTAACTCGATCGACGCACTTAGATGTAGTCTCAGTCAGCGTCGTAGCCAGAGCCGAGCGAGATACCGCCCTCATTTGCTTAAACGGCTTCTTGCCAGTGATCATTCAACATCGCAGTAGCGAATTGCGTGTTTGTTGGTTGATCGCTATGCGTTGCTGTTCATGCCAAGATGCGTCATCGCTGCGCTAACAAACGATGCTACGAGGCATATCCTTGCGCTGGATTGCCGGATCGAATGTTGCTAATGGATGTCTTGCCGTTGGTGGAGCAGATCGAGCAGGCGGTGCGCAAGTTAATGCGACCAGAGAAAATTGGTCTTGCGAGTTTCAGTAACCCAGTGCCGCACCTGCACGGGCATGTGTTTACGCGCTACACCGATGATGTGAATTTTCTGCAATCGGTGGGGGGGAGGTGCAGCGAGCGCCGCAATATCAGTTAGCTTCGGGGTTTGAGGTTTCAGGTAAGTGTTTGACTAAAGCGTCTAGTAGATCCCAAGTGTATGTATCAATAGATGAAATGTCATCGCTTAAAAAAGATACATCTGGTGTACGGGATCCAGGGGCGAGTGCGTAACACGATTGCGCAATATCTTTTAAAGCGATCAAAAACTTTTTTGCCGAAACGAAGTTAATTGCTTCCATTTCATTTTTTTGCTTATTTTCACCGAAGTTTAATTTAACGACTTTTAGAAAGTCGCTAAAATTCTGACGTAACTCGCGTTCACTAAGTTTGCCATTGCTTAGATTGCTCAAGGCTGCCGCTAACTTGTCCGGCTTGGCCTGTCCTAGAGCCTGTGCCATGACCTGAAAAGCTTCTGGTTTA
>JAIXQV010000140.1 GCA_027485535.1 Oxalobacteraceae bacterium
AGCTCACGACGCAATTCTTCGCGCAACTTGTAGTCAAGGTTGACCAGCGGTTCGTCGAGCAGCAACAAGCCGGCTTCTTTAATCAGCGCACGCGCCAGCGCGCAACGTTGTTGCTGGCCGCCTGAGAGCGCGGCGGGTGAACGTTCGAGATAGGCCGAGATATGCAAGCGCTCCGCCATCGCCTGCACGCGCTCGCGAATTTGTTGCTCGTTGAGTTTTCCAGCGATCCGCAATGGTGAGGCGATGTTATCGAACACCGACATCGATGGGTAATTGATGAACTGCTGGTACACCATCGCCAGATGGCGTTCGCGTACCGGTACGCCGGTCACGTCGATCCCATCAGCGAGCACACGCCCCTCGCTCGGTTTATCCAAGCCAGCGATCAGACGCATCAAGGTGGTCTTGCCGGACAAGGTCGGTCCAAGCAACACGTTGATTTCCCCTGGTGCCAAGCTCACCGACGTTGCGTACAAGTGAGTTTCAGCGCCGACCTTGCGGGTCACGCCTTGCAGTTCCAAGTGCACTTCGTCTCCTCTTGCGACAGCCTTAGGCTGGCGTCAATTGTCTGCTTTCTTCTTTTTTATGCGCGAGCCACTGGTCGATCCGCTGTGCGGTATCGGCCGGCAGGTGCAGCCCTAGCTTTGAGCGACGCCACAGTATATCGACGCTGGATGACGCCCATTCGTTTTTCACCAAATAATCCAACTCGGCCTCGTACAGGCCATCGGCCACCGCCTCGCCCATGTCCGCCAAGCATTTCCTGTTGTTGAGCAGCCGGTGAATCCGGGTGCCATACGCGCGCGCATAACGGGCGACCAATTTGGGCGGCAGCCAGCCATAGCTTTGCTGCAATGCACCGACGAAAGCGTCGAACTCGAGGACGGCACGATTTTGCGGTGGCCCGTAGAGATCGCCGCCGGGCAAGCACGCATGCTCGGTCCAGGTGCCATGCAAATTCCCGAGCTTGGCGGCAATCATGTCGACCGCTTCTTCGGCCAGCTTGCGGAAGGTCGTGATCTTGCCGCCGAATACAGAGAGCAGTGGCGCCTGCTCGCCCTCGATGGTCAGCTGGTAATCGCGCGTGATTTCGGAGGCGTTGGCAGAGTCATCCTCCAGCAATGGCCGCACCCCGGAATAAGACCAGATCACATCAGCTGGCGTGATTGGTTGCTGAAAATAACGTTCGGTCAGACGGCAGAGGTAGTCGATCTCGCTCTGGTCAATCGCCACCTGATCAGTGTTGCCGGTGTACTCCAGGTCGGTGGTGCCCACCAGCGTGAAATCCTGCTCATAGCTGATGACGAAAACAATGCGGCCATCCGGGTTCTGGAAAATATACGCATAGGGATGGTCGAACATCTTGCGCACCACGATGTGGCTGCCCTTGACTAGTCGCAGCGATTTGTTGCTACGGTTTGCGATCGCGTCTTGTAGAAATTGCGCAGCCCAAGGACCTGCGGCATTCACAAGGCAGCGAGCGTTGACTTCGGTCGAAGTGCCATCTGAATGGCGCAGTACCGCCTGCCAGCGGTCGCCGATCCGGCGCGCAGATTCACAGCGGGTATGCGTCAAAACACGAGCGCCATGTTCAGCAGCGTCCAGCGCATTCAGCACGACGAGTCGGGCATCGTCGACCCAGCCATCGGAATAAATAAAACCTTTGCTGAACTCGGGCCGAAGTGGCTCTCCAGCAGGGTGAGTGTGCAGATCGATACCGCCCGAGCCCGGCAAGATTTCGCGTTTTGCCAGCGCGTCGTAAAGAAATAGGCCGGCGCGGATCATCCAGGCGGGGCGTTGCCCGCGGTCATGGGGCATCACGAAACGCATCGGCCACATGATGTGCGGTGCTGCGCGCAACAGTACCTCGCGCTCGATCAGCGCCTTGCGCACCAAGTTAAATTCATAATGCTCGAGATAGCGCAGGCCGCCGTGAATCAGCTTGGTGGATGCCGACGAGGTGTGCTGAGCCAAGTCGTCTTTGTCGCACAGGACGACGGAAAGGCCGCGGCCGGCAGCATCACGCGCAATCCCAGCGCCGTTGATGCCGCCACCGACGATCAGCACATCGGTCGTCAGAGTCATGGAGCCATTCACCTCGGGGGTTGAGTGCAAAATAGATCGTTGCGCCGCGCAGTCGCTCGAGCGGGTGGCTCTGACGCTACCGGAATTTGCGAGGGTCGGATCGCGATCTCGCAAATCCTCAAGGCGGGGTTGACCTGAGGATGTTTCTGCTCAAAGATATTCGCTAAACGAACAAAAAGCAACAAAACGAACCGTTTAAATGTTCGTTTCTTTTCTTTTATTCACGATATCACCGCTTCCCGATTGCGCTCCATGAATTTGAACCCTCGCCAGCGCAGTATTCTTGACGCCGTACGGAGTCAGGTCACGATTTCGGTCGAGGAGCTGGCGCAGCAACTGGCCGTTACCCCGCAGACCGTGCGGCGCGATGTAAAGCAGATGGAAGAAGCGCGGCTGCTGGCGCGCTATCACGGTGGGGTCGGGCTGCCGTCCTCGGTCGAGAACATCGACTACAGCCAGCGTCAGGTGATGAACATTGCGGCCAAGCGTCGCATCGCGGCGGCGGTGGCGGCGCGGGTAAGGCCTGGCAGCTCGCTGCTGATCAACATTGGCACCACCACCGAGGAAGTGGCGCGGGCGTTGCGGCACCATACCGGTCTGCATGTGGTCACCAACAATCTGAATGTCGCCACCATCATGGCTGGTCAGCCAAGCTGCGAAGTGATCGTGGCCGGGGGGGTGGTCCGAGGCCGTGACCGCGGGATCGTCGGCGAGGCTACCGTTGAGTTCATTCGCCAGTTCCGTGTCGATATCGGGATTATTGGCGTATCGAGCATCGAGCCTGACGGCACGCTGCGGGACTTTGACTCGCGCGAGGTCAAGGTGGCGCAAGCCATCATCGAGCAGTCGCGCGAGATCTGGCTAGTCGCGGATCAGGACAAGTTCGTCCGACAGGCTTTGGTGCGGTTGGCGCATTTATCGCAAATGGATCGCCTGTTTTGCGACGCTGAGCCACCGGCCGCGCTGCGCGCATTACTGGAAGAGGCGCGGGTTGAGGTGGTCGTTGCCCCCTGAAAAACCCGGGATGCCGGGAATACACCCAAGCATTTACTGCGATATCAGCGGTATTTGGAGCAGTTTCGACGATAATGCACCCTCTTCTTCAAGCTTGAGCGCACGCAGATGCCCACTACCTTTGCACCCCTGAAAAACGACACCTTCCTGCGGGCGCTGATGCGCCAGCCAACGGATTACACGCCCATGTGGCTGATGCGTCAGGCGGGCCGCTACCTGCCGGAGTATCGCGCGACGCGCGCCAAGGCCGGCTCATTCATGGGCCTAGCGACCAACCCGGACTATGCCACCGAGGTCACCCTGCAACCGCTCGACCGTTACGCGCTCGACGCTGCGATCTTGTTTTCTGACATCCTGACTGTGCCCGATGCCATGGGTCTGGGCTTGTCGTTTGCGGAGGGTGAGGGCCCTCGATTTGCCCACCCGCTGCGTGACGAGGCAGCGGTGCGCGCGTTGCACGCGCCTGACCTCGGCAAGCTGCAATACGTATTCGATGCGGTCACGCAGATTCGGCGCGAGCTGAACGGGCGTGTGCCCCTGATTGGGTTTTCCGGTAGTCCTTGGACGCTGGCCTGCTACATGGTCGAGGGCGGCGGCTCGGACGATTTCCGGCTGGTGAAGGCCATGCTGTATGACCGACCGGATCTGATGCATCACATTTTGTCGGTGAACGCGACCGCGGTTGCTGCCTATCTGAATGCTCAGATCGAGGCCGGCGCCCAGGCGGTTATGGTGTTTGATACCTGGGGCGGCGCGCTGGCGGACGGCGTCTACCAAGCTTTCTCCCTGCACTATATGCGGGAGGTAATCCGCCAGCTAAAGCGCGAGCATGAGGGCGTACGCATCCCCAGTATCGTGTTTACCAAAGGCGGCGGGCTGTGGCTGGAAGAGATCGCCGATTGCGGCGCCGATGCCGTGGGCTTGGACTGGACGGTTAATCTGGGCGCGGCGCGCCAGCGAGTTGGTCATAAGGTCGCGCTACAGGGCAACCTCGACCCGAACGTGCTGTTCGCCAAGCCGGATCAAATTCGCTCTGAGGTCGAGCGATTGCTGAACTCATTCGGTAAGCCCACAGCGGATAGCGGGCACGTCTTCAACCTTGGCCACGGCATTTCACAATTCACGCCACCAGAGTCGGTCAACGCATTGGTGGATGCGGTGCACCAAATCAGTCGAGGCCTGCGCGCCTGATTCGCCAAGCTCGGGCAGTCGCTGTTGGGCGCTGCGATGGCTGGGTGGCCGCCTACTTATGCACAGGCCAATCACCCGCACCGCTAATCAAGTACTTGCGGCGATGTCTAAACAGCGACGGTAATTAATCACCGCAAGTGACTGATTTTTCGAAGCTTGATTTGTGGCGTACGGAAATTCTCGGCCGGTGCACGGTTTTCTTGCCGCTGATTTTTTCCGCTTCGCACAAGTCTTGTTCACAAAGTTATCCACACTCTGGACCGGCGGCGTCCCGCCTCAGGCCAAGTGCCGCAGCAGGTTTTAGCGTGACGCTGACAGCTCCTTTGTCAATCCCAGGTTGACACCCCGGACAGGGCGCCAAGCTTTAGCCGGGATGAATCAGATTGAATCGATTTACGCAAGTTTTTTTGGGCCGAGAGCTGCGCTTATTCACAAATTCTGCTCATGTCAAGATTCTGAAAAAATTTATCAGAAAATTTTTTTGACTCATAAGAGTGCAAGCTAAGTCTTTGATTTTATTAGAACAGACCAGATGCGTTCCTGATGAGCAATTTGTTGCGGGCCGCATGAAATCTCGCTTTTGGCATGTCAAGCCCCAGTTGCACACAAAGTTATCCACACAAATTGTGGATAGCTCCAAAAAAGCTTTTTGCGACGATCATTTAAAAAAACTTTTGAAGAAATACATTAAAAACCTTGCTCAAGTGGGCCCCGACGTCTTTGCACCCGGTTGGTGTGTTTCGCCTGACCAGCGGCGATCAACATGCCCACAATTGCTGCAGGCCGGCATGACTCAAGCGTGGGTTTCGGATTGTCAATGGCGGGTCCGGTGAGGTCTCAGGTCTTGTCAGTCGTGCTCGACGCACCGCTCGACACCGCCTTCGACTATTTGTGGGTGGCGTCCTCGGAAACCGAGCAATCACCCCAGCCCGGGCAGCTGGTGCTGGCCCCATTCGGGCGCCGCCAGACCATCGGCCTTGTCATCGCCGTCAAGGGCAGCAGTGAGGTCGAGCCCGGAAAGTTGCGTGAGCTGCTTCAGGTTCGCGGGCAGATGCCGGCACTCAGCGGCGACTGGATCGCACTTTGCCGTTTCGCGGCAGAGTACTACCAGCGCCCGCTCGGCGAGGTTGCGCTACCCAGTCTGCCGAAAGGACTGCGTACCGAGAGCACGGTGGCGCTGGATCGCGCCTTGAAAAAGGTGGTGCAGGCGCAGCCGCAGCCGGGGGCTGAATCCGGCGTCCAGCGTCCGAAGCTGAATACCGAGCAGCAAACTGCGGTCGACGCCATCTTGCGTGCGGAGGGCTATCAGGCACACCTGCTGTTTGGTGTGACCGGTAGTGGCAAGACCGAGGTCTATCTGCACGTCACCGAGCGCGTCCTTCAAAGAGAGCGCGATGCTGGTCGGCAGGCGCAGGTGCTGATCATGGTGCCGGAAATCAATTTGACCCCGCAGCTCGAGGCCAGCGTCCGCGCGCGCTTCCCTACGCTCCAGGTGGTCAGTTTGCATAGCCAATTAGCAGAAGGTGAGCGCCTGCGTCACTGGCTAGCGGCCCACATCGGCAGCGCTGACATCGTGCTCGGTACGCGGCTGGCGGTACTGTCATCGATGCCGCATCTAAAAATGATCATCATTGATGAAGAGCACGACCCCTCTTACAAACAGCAAGAGGGTTTGCGCTATTCGGCACGGGATCTTGCGGTCTGGCGCGCTCACCAGCAACAGATTCCCATGGTGCTGGGTTCTGCGACGCCCTCGGCGGAGAGTTGGTTACATGTGTCCACGGGCCGATATCAGCGGCTAACGCTGACTCAACGCGCCGCCAAGAACGCCCAGTTACCGAAGGTGCGGGTGATCGATACCGAGATCAACAAAGCCACGGATGGCTTTTCACCGCCGTTGCTGGCTGCGCTGAAGTCGCGGCTGGAGAGGGGTGAGCAGTCCTTGCTGTTCCTAAACCGGCGTGGCTACGCGCCCGTCATGCACTGCGATGCCTGCGGATGGATCAGCAATTGCCGGCGCTGCACGGCGTTCATGGTGCTGCACAAGCCAGAGCGCCGGTTGCGCTGCCATCACTGCAGCCTTGAGCTACGCATACCGTCAGCGTGTCCTACCTGCGGCAATGTCGATTTGCAGCCACTGGGGCGAGGTACGCAGCGCGTTGAAGAGTACTTGCAGCAGGCTTTTCCTGAAGCACGGGTAATGCGGATTGATGCCGACTCAACACGTCGCAAGGGCAGTGCGCAGGCCGCTTTCGACGCGGTTCATCGCGGTGATGTCGATATCTTGCTGGGCACGCAGATGGTCGCCAAAGGGCATGACTTTCAGCGTCTGACATTGGTGGGTGTGCTCAATCCCGACACCGCTTTGTTCTCACAGGACTATCGGGCCGGCGAGCGCTTATTCGCCCAGCTAATGCAGGTGGCGGGCCGCGCGGGGAGGGCAGCAGTCAACCATGACGGTGCTTCTCAATCCGAGGTGCTGATACAAACCCGGTATCCGCAACATCCTTTGTATCAGGCACTACTCGCGCACGATTACAAAGGCTTTGCCGACACCATGCTGGCAGAGCGCCGAAGCGCCAACCTGCCGCCGTATTCGTTTCAAGCGCTGCTGCGCGCCGAGGCGAAAACCCTGCAACTCGCGCTGGACTTTCTGGCGCAGGCGCGGACACTCATGCCGCATCCCGGCGTCAGCATTAACGACCCCGTACCGATGACCATTACGCGAGTTGCCGGCATAGAGCGCGCGCAGCTCTTGCTCGAATCAACATCACGCGCGCAGCTGCAGGCATTTCTGCGACCGTGGATGCAAGCACTACGATCGCTAAAGGCACGAGTGAACTGGATGCTCGAGGTCGACCCGATCGACATTTAAACGCGCTGTTCACACGGAGTGCGACTGGTCAGATGCCAGCTTATTGAATCGGCGCATCAAGCCGGCCCTGCTGGGCCAGCTCACGAATCACCCGAATCGTATCGATGTCCGCTTCTTTATAGGCTTCACGACGAAAGCCGTTGTAAAACGATTCTTCTTCCGTCTCCAGCGCTTCATTGTGATCGTCATACTCGAACCGTACAAATAAGGCACCCGGTTGCGGTTCTTCGATCGTCATCGTCAAATCGGACGCAGGAATAGATTCCTGCTGTGGCACGTGATAATGCACTAACTGTTGGGGCGTCAACATCACCTGATCGTGCACCTGAAGCGTACCGAAACGCAGCGTACGCGATAAGGTATCGGTCGCGCGCGCAGTAATCTCGCACGCATCAAGGGCCATCACAAACAAGGTCGGTTGTTCAGCGCGCAATACCAAGCCGCGCCACAGCTGTTCCCGCGTGATCATCATGACCAGCGGGTTATCCGGCATATTGATTTCGATAAGGTGTGTGAATTTCATGAGGGTTGCTGCGCGCTTTTCTCGTTTCACTTTACCACGCACTGAAAGGCCAGATACACCGGCTGGTGCTGGCGGAATTCGATACAATGGCGCGCCTTCTCTTAATCCCCGCCTCACTTTCCAATGTCCTCTGGCTTGAACGCGCAACAGCATGCCGCAGTCCGGCATGTCGACGGCCCTTGTCTGGTGCTCGCAGGAGCGGGCTCGGGTAAGACGCGCGTGATTACCGCCAAGATTGCACACCTGATCGAGCAGTGTGGTTATGAGCCAAAAAATATCGCCGCGCTCACCTTTACCAACAAGGCGGCGCTGGAAATGCGGGAGCGCGTCGCCAAGTTGCTGCAAGCGCCTGGCCAGGCCAAGCAACTGACCGTATCTACCTTTCATTCACTCGGCGTTCAAATTTTGCGTCGTGAGGCGGTATCGGTGGGGCTGAAAGAGCGCTTTTCGATTATGGATAGTGACGATTGCTTTTCCATCGTCCAAGATTTGGCGGTCACCACAGATAAAGCCCTGATTCGCCGTCTGCAGCATCAAATATCACTCTGGAAAAATGCGCTGTTGTCACCCGATCAGGCATTAGGCCAGGCGCAAGATGAGCAGCAGGCGCAGGCAGCGCGTGTGTATCGCAACTACGTTGCTACATTGGCGAGTTATCAGTCAGTTGATTTTGATGACCTGATACGACTGCCGGTTGAACTATTTCAGTCCGATGAGGCGGCGCGCGATCGATGGCAACGTCGCTTGCGCTATCTGCTGATTGATGAGTACCAAGACACGAACACCTGCCAGTATGAACTCTTGAAATTACTGGTGACAGGCCTCGGCAAAAAACCGATGTTTACCGCTGTAGGCGATGATGATCAAGCGATCTATGCCTGGCGCGGCGCGACCATTGATAACTTGAACAACCTGCAGCAGGATTTCCCTGAGCTGAAACTGATCAAGCTGGAGCAGAATTACCGCTCAAGCAATCGCATTCTGAACGCCGCCAATGCGGTGATTGGAAACAACCCGAAGGTGTTCGAAAAATCGCTCTGGTCAGAGCATGGCATGGGCGATCCGGTTCAAGTTGTTGCGATGGACGATGATGAAGCTGAAGCCGATCAGGTGGCGGTGCTGTTGTCGGTGCACAAATTCGAGCGGCGTGCTCGATTCTCTGATTATGCGGTTCTTTATCGCGGTAACCACCAGTCGCGCCTGCTGGAGAAGGCACTGCGACGTGAGCGTATCCCGTATGTGATGTCGGGCGGGCAAAGTTTTTTCGACCGCGCCGAGATTAAGGACATCGTTGCCTATTTGCGCTTAATTGCTAATGGCGATGATGATCCTGCGTTTATCCGCGCGGTGACAACGCCGCGTCGCGGCGTGGGCCAAGCGACACTGGAAGTGCTTGGCGAATTTTCTCGGCAATGGAACTGCTCGTTATTCGAGGCAGCATACAAAGGCGGTATTGAAGCCCGCCTGGGCGACCGTCAGTTGACCCCGCTGCGCGAGTTTTGCGAATTCATCCAGCAACTCGAGGCGCGCGCGTCTCGTGCAGACCAAGTCAGTGGCGGCGATCATGCCGGTGCAGTACTTGATGACATGATGAAGGCGATTGACTACGAGCAGTATCTTTACAACGCCTTCGATGACAAACAAGCGCAAGAGAAATGGCAAAACATTCTCGACTTTACCGGCTGGTTGAAAGAGAAGGGTCGCGGTGGAGCGCAAGGCGAGTCAGAAGAAAGATCCTTGCTCGAGCTGACCCAAATGGTCGCGCTGATGAGCATGCTTGAGGGTCGCGATGAAGAGCCCGATGCGGTGAGGCTATCCACCTTACATGCTGCGAAAGGACTCGAATTTGGTCACGTGTTCATGGTGGGGGTAGAAGAGGGCATCTTGCCCCACAAGGGTGATCCCGATGCGCCGCCCGAATCCTTTGCGCAGCGCATCGAAGAAGAGCGCCGCTTGATGTACGTTGGTATCACGCGCGCACAGCGCAGCCTGACGATAACGTGGTGCAAGCAGCGCAAGCGCGCACGCGACAGCACGCCGTGCGAGCCATCTCGTTTTATTGAAGAGATGCGGCTAGCGGAGGGAAATGCACTGTTACCGGATGAAGCACCGATCACCCCGCAAGACAGACTGGCGAATCTGAAGGCATTGCTGCAAAAGCCGAAAGCGGCGTAATCGTGGAAAAGAAGCCGCGATCTGGTTTCCGCAATCCGCACGATCTGCCGGTAAAGACCTGCGCTACTTGCGGACGTCCTTTTACCTGGCGCAAAAAATGGGCGGCTAACTGGGCCGAGGTTAAATACTGTTCGGATGCCTGCCGCGGCAAGACAAGAACGCCATGAAAGGAAGTCGATGGAAGAGCGACTGATTCAAATCGAGAGCAAGCTCGCGCATCAGGAATACTTGTTAGACGTGCTGAACCAGACGGTTTACAAACAGCAGATCAAGCTCGACGAACTCGACGCACTCTGCGTGGCGCTGGCGAAACGCCTGGCAGACGTTCATGCGCGCACGCCCGATTCGCTGTCTGCGAATGAGAAGCCGCCGCACTATTGAAGCCGCATCATGATCAATGAAAAAATTCTTGCATCACTGCGTAACGAGCTCAACGAGCAGACCGCGCAGATGCACTGGACAGAGCTAGAACGGTTTTTTGCCAGCGGCAGCGTGATTTGGGTCGCTCCTGAGCTCGACTTGATCGACGTCGGCGCACATATCGCGGCAGACGACAAAGACAGTGTGCTCAGCTGGATGAACGCGGGCCTGGTGAAAAAAGTCACTGACGAGCAGGCAGGCAGCTGGCTTGAACAAGACGCGCTGCTATGGACGGCCGTGGTGAAGCCCTGGATACTGGTGCAGCATGAACGGCAGCAGCCATCGCCGACCGCGCAGTAGGCACCAAAACCTCAGATCCCTTCAATCCCCGTCGAGAGCCAAACTATTGGCTCTCTCCGCTCCTATCAAAGAAAATGCCCACACAAGGTGGGCATTTGAGAAACTGGCGGAGCGGACGGGACTCGAACCCGCGACCCCCGGCGTGACAGGCCGGTATTCTAACCAACTGAACTACCGCTCCAATCGTGCGCTTGCGGCGCGCGAAAGGGGCGAATTGTACCCAACCGTCGGGTCAGTGTCGAGCAATCCGACGCAGCCATCATTTGACGACCGTCTTTACTGAGGGCTCCCGCCGTTGTTAGCCTGGCTGGGTTAGTCACGATTACTGTTGCGGCGCGGCTGTGGGCGCATCAAGCCGGCTTCTGGAATGCTGACCTATCGATGTCGCCAGTTTCATCCCCAGGGCCGGTGAATTGGAGACCAGTAGCTACGCATTGCAGGGGTGGATAGGAATCCTCTGGTACAAAATTCGTTACGGTCTTGCTTGAGTAATGGGCATGGTCTTTGTTTGGGTGCCGACCTTGCCGGCGTATGATCATCAGCTCGTTTCTTCAAAGGAGAGTCCCGATGTCCGATTCCACGATCACGACTGCCCGTAATGATTTGAAGGCACTGGTACGCGATGCTCAGGCCTTGTTTGATGAGGCGACTGCTGCCGGCGGCGCCAAAGCAGAAGAGCTGCGCTCGAAGGGTATGAAGATGCTGGATCATGCCATCACACGTGCGCATGACTTGCAGGACGCCGCAGTACAAAAAGGACGCAAGATTGCCCATGACACCGACGAGTATGTGCATGAGCATCCCTGGCGCGCCATCGGCATCGCGGGAGCCGTCGGTCTGTTGGTGGGCATGTTGATCGCGCGGCGCTAAGCAATGAATGCATCGGCCGTGCCGCCCGGTGGCGGCCTTGCTTCAAACGTCGGCACCATGATCGCAAGCGTGCTCAAACTGATTGGAGTGCGCTTGTCGATGGCGGTCATGGAGTTGGCCGATGCGCGCGACGCAGTGTTGCGCGTGCTGCTGCTCGGGGCGCTGGCCGTGCTAGCCGCCGCGTTCGCGCTATTGAGCCTCTCAGCCATGATTGTTGCGCTGGCTTGGGATGCGATGGGCTGGCGTATTCTGCTGGTTCTGTTTTTGGCTTACTTGCTGCTGGCCTTAGGCATGCTCTGGAAAGCGCGCAGCATCATCGCCAGCGGACAAATCGGATTGCCGACCACGCTCGCCGAGCTACAAAAAGACTGCGCTGCGCTGCTGGATCAGCATGACGATACGGAGCAAAAAGTATGAGCCGTGCAGAGCGTGATGCGCGTCGCAAGCTGCTGATGTTGCAAGGCGCGCTTTATCGGTTAGAGATCATTCAGGCCAGAGTGGCGCTGAAGGATGCGGCCAAACCCGCGGCAGTCGGGGGGCAGCTGTTTGGTTTGTTGAAGTTTTTGCTGGCGCACAAGCGTATGTCCCTAGTAGCCACCGTGGTGCCATGGCTATTCGGGCGCGCTCGTCGCAGCCGTTTGGTGAAGCCCGCTTTGTACGCGCTGGGGGCGGCAGGCGCTGCTTGGATGTTTTTGCGGCGGCGAAAGCCGTCTTGAATGCGCTACGCCGGAATGACTTAAACCGGTTTGAATATACCGGTTACTTTGCCGGCAAGCCGTGCGTCGATTTTGCGTCGGCGCACGGACACTTCGCCATCGGCAGACTTACTTTGCAGCGGGTTCTTTGAACTTCGCGCCAGAGCCATTGGCCAAATAGACCACGGCACGCGCAACTTCAATGTCATCCAAGCTGGCATTACCGCCTTTGGCCGGCATGCCGCGAATACCCTTGATGGCGTGTGACACCAGCGTGTCATAGCCTTGGGCAATACGTGCACCCCATGCACCGCCATCGCCCTTCTTCGGTGCGCCAGCAACGCCCGCACCGTGGCAGGCTGCGCAAGCGGCGTTGTACACCTGTTCGCCAGTCTTCAATGCCACCGCGCCACCGGCAGCGGCAGGCGCTGCAGCACCTTCGGGTGCTTCCGGCATGGTAAAGCTGACGTCCGCTACCGGGCGGATACGTTCGGCGATAGCCTCGGGCGACTGTGACATGGCGTCGGCACCTAGCTTTGAGGTGTTGCCGACGAAATTCACCAGCAGCAGAATGGTCGCAATCGGGATAACAAAAGAAGCCACGATGACAGCAATCAGCTGGTTCGGGGTCTTGATGGGCGATTCACTGTGGTCGTCACTCATGATTTCCTCGTAGGGTGATGGCGTAAAGCCAGCCGAAGCGGCAAAGCCCAAAATTATAGACGAATCGAGCGAATCGCTTCTGCTAGGCAAGTGCTTTCATGGACTGCCCGATTGAAAACCGGTATCCTTCCCGGCGCTTCTCCGATGCGGCTGTAGCTCAGTGGATAGAGTATTGGCCTCCGAAGCCAAGGGTCGTGGGTTCGATCCCCGCCAGCCGCGCCAGTACCCAAAGCCCACCGTGTGTGGGCATGCTTATTTAAGCGGCAGAGAGAGCCAACAGTTTGGCTCTCGACGGGGATTGAAGGGATTCGCTTGCAAGCGAATCCGCGGCCCGCGGGATGTGGGCGATCCCCGCCAGCCGCGCCAGTACCCAGAGCCCACC
>JAIXQV010000047.1 GCA_027485535.1 Oxalobacteraceae bacterium
CATCAGATCGTTGTTGCTTACCAAGCCAATGCTCGCAGCGGCAACCGCAAGCAAAAAGACCGTGAAGAAGTTTCACACACCACCAAGAAGCCTTGGCGTCAAAAAGGTACCGGCCGTGCACGTGCTGGTATGTCGTCGTCCCCAATCTGGCGCGGAGGTGGTCGTACTTTCCCGAATACGCCGGACGAGAATTTCTCGCACAAGGTCAACAAGAAGATGTATCGCGCGGGTCTATGCTCGATCTTGTCGCAGCTCGCTCGCGATGACAGGCTGTCGGTCATCGAAGAGTTGTCCCTCGAGGCGCCAAAAACTAAGCTGCTCGCGCAAAAACTGAAAAGCATGGGTTTGGATTCAGTGTTGGTCATCACTGACAATCTGGATGAAAACCTGATGCTGGCCTCGCGCAACCTGCCGAACGTGCTGGTGTGTGAGCCGCGTCATGCTGATCCGCTCTCGCTGGTGTTCTACAAAAAAGTGCTGATCACCAAGCCCGCGCTGGCAAAGATTGAGGAGATGCTGGCATGAGCGCAGTCATCAAACATACTGAAGAGCGCCTACTGAAAGTATTGCTGGCGCCCGTGATCTCCGAGAAAGCGACCTTTGTCGCCGAGAAGAACGAGCAGGTGGTTTTCCTCGTTACGCCGGACGCTACCAAGCCTGAGATCAAGGCCGCTGTAGAAATGCTGTTCAAGGTCGAGGTTGAGTCGGTTCAAGTTGCGAATCGCGCAGGCAAGGTCAAGCGTACCGGGCGTTTCATCGGTCGCCGTAACCACACCCGTCGCGCCTTCGTGTCGCTCAAGCCGGGTCAGGAAATCAACTTCACCGAGGAGGCTAAGTAATGGCACTCGTTAAGCTAAAGCCGACCTCGCCAGGCCGTCGTGGCATGGTGAAGGTGGTGAATCCGGACCTTCACAAAGGGCGTCCGTTCGCAGGCCTGATTGAAAAGAAGTCGAAATCAGCTGGCCGCAACAACAATGGTCACATCACCACTCGCCATCTCGGCGGTGGTCACAAGCAGCATTACCGTGTCGTGGATTTCCGTCGCAACAAAGACGGTATTCCAGCCAAGGTTGAGCGTCTTGAGTACGATCCGAACCGTAGCGCCAACATCGCTTTGCTCTGCTACGCAGACGGTGAGCGTCGCTACATCATCGCCCCTAAAGGCGTTTCAGTGGGCGACCAACTGATGAGCGGCTCAGAAGCGCCTATCAAGGCCGGTAACTGTCTGCCAATCCGCAATATTCCGGTGGGTACGACCATGCACTGCGTCGAAATGCTACCTGGCAAGGGTGCGCAGATTGCGCGTACAGCCGGTGCCGCAGTAGTGCTGATGGCGCGTGAGGGTATCTACGCTCAGGTGCGCTTGCGCTCTGGCGAAGTGCGCCGCATTCACGTCGAATGCCGTGCCACTATCGGTGAAGTGGGTAACGGTGAGCATAACCTGCGCAAGATTGGTAAGGCCGGTGCGACGCGTTGGCGTGGTATCCGCCCGACCGTTCGCGGTGTTGCAATGAACCCGATTGATCACCCGCATGGCGGTGGTGAGGGCAGAACTGCTGCCGGTCGCCACCCTGTATCGCCATGGGGTCAGCAGACTAAAGGCAAGAAGACGCGTCGCAACAAGCGCACGACGTCGATGATTGTCTCGCGTCGCGGCAAGAAATAAGGGGTAATAGATGGCACGTTCACTTAAAAAAGGGCCGTTCTGCGACGCCCATTTGCTGAAAAAAGTTGAGACCGCACAAGCGAGTCGCGACAAGAAGCCCATCAAGACATGGTCGCGCCGCTCGACCATCATGCCGGATTTCATCGGCCTGACGATCGCGGTGCACAACGGCAAACAGCATGTGCCGGTTTACGTTTCCGAGAACATGGTCGGTCACAAGCTCGGCGAGTTTGCGCTGACCCGCACGTTCAAAGGTCACGCCGCCGACAAGAAAGCGAAAAAATAAGGTCCTGATATGGAAACCAAAGCCAGCCTCCGCAGCGCGCGCTTGTCGGCCCAAAAGGGCCGACTGGTTGCTGACCTGATCCGCGGGAAAAAGATCGATCAGGCGCTGAATATTCTTACTTTCAGCCCAAAGAAGGGTGCTTTTCTGATCAAGAAAGTGCTCGAATCCGCGATCGCAAACGCCGAACACAACGATGGTGCCGATATCGACGAACTGAAGGTGAAAACTATCTTCGTCGAAAAAGGTGCTGTGCTGAAGCGTTTCACCGCCCGAGCCAAGGGCCGTGGTGATCGCATCTCCAAGCAAACATGTCACATCTATGTGACGGTCGGTAACTGAGGGAGTCACGATGGGACAGAAAATTCATCCGACTGGCTTTCGTCTAGCCGTCACGCGTAATTGGGGTTCGCGCTGGTATGCCGGCAATAGCAATTTTGCCTCCATGCTCAAAGAGGATCTCGAGGTACGTGCCTTCCTTAAGAAAAAACTTAAGAACGCATCCGTAGGCCGTGTGCTGATCGAGCGCCCTGCGAAAAATGCCCGTATCACGATTTTCAGCTCACGCCCTGGCGTGGTCATCGGCAAGAAGGGCGAGGACATCGAAGTATTGAAGTCTTCTTTGGCCAAGATGATGGGCGTGCCTGTGCACGTCAACATCGAAGAAATTCGTAAGCCAGAAACCGACGCGCAGCTTATCGCCGACTCAATCGCACAGCAGCTCGAGAAGCGGATCATGTTCCGTCGTGCGATGAAGCGCGCGATGCAAAACGCGATGCGTCTGGGTGCTCAGGGCATCAAGATTATGTCGTCGGGCCGCTTGAACGGTATCGAGATCGCGCGTACCGAGTGGTATCGCGAAGGCCGTGTGCCACTCCATACGCTGCGCGCAGATATCGACTATGGCTTCGGTGAGGCAGAAACCACCTACGGCATCATTGGTATCAAAGTTTGGGTTTACAAAGGTGATCGTCTGGCGAGTGGTGAGACCCCAACGGTCGAAGCGCCAGCTGATGACGAGCGTAAGCGTCGTGCGCCACGCCGCGACGATGGCAAGCCCGCAGCTCGCACCGCACGCAAACCGGCGGGTGATGCTGCTCCGGCAGTCCCAGTCGCCAAGCGAGTACGTGCCAAGAAGGCCGAGCCAGTGGCCGCACCGGCTGACAAGGCAGGAGAATAAACATGCTGCAACCAGCACGCAGAAAATATCGTAAAGAACAGAAAGGCCGTAACCGCGGCATTTCACATGAGAGCGGCACATCGGTCTCGTTTGGTGAATTCGGTCTGAAGGCAGTTGGTCGTGGCCGTTTGACCGCGCGCCAAATCGAATCAGCCCGTCGCGCCATGACGCGTCATATCAAACGTGGCGGTCGTATCTGGATTCGGATCTTCCCCGACAAGCCAATTTCTCAGAAGCCCGCTGAGGTGCGTATGGGTAACGGTAAGGGTAGCCCCGAGTACTACGTCGCCGAAATTCGGCCCGGCAAGGTGCTGTACGAGATGGACGGTGTTGGCGAGGAGTTGGCGCGAGAGGCGTTCCGTCTGGCCGCTGCCAAACTTCCGCTGCAGACAACGTTTGTCGTGCGCCAAGTTGGCCAATAAGGGAGCAAGACATGAAAGCATCTGAACTCCGCGGCAAGGACGAGCCAGCGCTCAAAAAAGAGCTGAACGAATTGCTGAAAGCTCAATTCGGTTTACGTATGCAGATCGCGACCCAGCAGCTGAGCAACACCGCACAGCTTAAAAAGGTGCGCCGCGATATCGCACGCGTGAAGACCGTGCTCAATCAAAAGGACGCCTAAATGAATGCGACTGCAGAAAAGAAATCGCTGAAGCGGACCTTGGTCGGCACTGTGGTATCGGACAAGATGGACAAGACTGTCACGGTCATGATCGAGCGTCGCGTTCGTCACCCGCTGTACGGCAAGATCATCGTGCGCTCCAACAAGTACCACGCGCACGACGAGGCTAATGTCGCGAAGACTGGGGACACCGTCGAAATTCAGGAAGGTCGTCCGATCTCCAAAACCAAGGCTTGGACGGTCACCCGGGTGGTTCAGTCGGCGCAAACTGTATAAGGCTTGCGCTAGCGCCTTGTCTTGAGGCATAATGTCGGGCTTTCCCGCAAACATTGTGGGAATTCGCTGGCAAAAGCTTCAAGCAAGCGAATAGAGGTAACACGTAGCATTTTATCAACCCAATCGGCTTCTCCGCGTTTGTGGGGGCTCCGGCGGGACCAAGACTGACCGCGGCTGGATGCAATGTGTGTTCGCTACGGATTAAGTTGGGAAAGAAAAAATCATGATCCAAACTGAGAGCCGGCTCGAAGTAGCCGACAACACGGGTGCGCAAGAAGTCTTGTGCATCAAGGTGATGGGCGGTTCCAAGCGCCGCTATGCTGGCATTGGCGACCTGATCAAGGTCACTATTAAGCGCGCAGCGCCGCGTGGCCGTGTCAAAAAAGGTGAAATCTACAACGCTGTTGTGGTGCGAACTGCCAAGGGTGTTCGTCGCCAGGATGGTTCGCTGATTCGCTTCGACGGCAATGCCGCTGTCCTTCTGAACGCCAAACTCGAGCCGATCGGTACACGTATTTTTGGCCCGGTCACGCGCGAACTGCGCAGCGAGCGTTTCATGAAGATCGTGTCGCTTGCCCCTGAAGTTCTGTAAGGAGTCGTCATGGCTAAGATTATCAAGGGTGACGAGGTCATCGTCCTGACCGGCAAGGACAAGGGCAAGCGTGGCCGAGTCCAGCAGCGCGTTGACGCCAACCACATTGTGGTCGACGGTATCAATGTCGCAAAGAAGGCTGTTAAGCCGAACCCGATGACGGGTGCAACCGGCGGCATCATCGACAAGTTGATGCCGATTCATGTGTCTAACGTCGCAATCTTTAATGCGGCGACAGGCAAGGCAGATCGCGTAGGCGTGAAGGTGGTGGATGGTAAGCGCGCCCGCGTCTACAAGTCCACTGGCGAAGCGGTGAAGGTGTAAGACATGGCACGTCTCCAAGGCATTTACGAAAAAGAGATCGTCGGGGCGCTGACCTCGAAGTTCGGCTACAAGTCGCGCATGCAAGTGCCGCGTCTGACCAAGATCACACTCAACATGGGTCTCGGTGAGGCAGTTGCCGATAAGAAGATCATTGAGCACGCGGTCGGTGACATGACCAAGATCGCTGGCCAAAAGCCGGTTATCACCAAAGCTCGCAAGGCGATTGCGGGCTTCAAGATTCGCGAAGGCTACCCAATCGGTTGTATGGTCACCCTGCGTGGTGCTCGCATGTATGAATTCCTGGATCGGTTGGTGACTATCGCGTTCCCGCGTGTGCGCGATTTCCGTGGTGTGTCGGGCAAAGCGTTCGACGGCCGTGGTAATTACAACATCGGCGTGAAAGAGCAGATTATTTTCCCCGAGATTGAGTACGACAAGATTGACGCGCTGCGTGGAATGAACATCAGCATCACCACCACCGCCAAGACCGACGAAGAAGCAAAAGCGCTTCTCGCCGCATTTAAATTCCCGTTCAGAAACTGAGGCTGCCATGGCAAAACTGGCACTGATTAACCGTGAACAGAAGCGTGCCGCGCTGGTAAAGAAATACGCTGCCAAGCGCGCCGAGCTGAAGGCCATCATCGAAGACGCATCAAAATCGGACGAGGAGCGTTATGAAGCTCGTCTGAAGTTGCAGTCTTTGCCGCGCAATTCGGCGCCCAATCGTCAGCGCAATCGCTGCGCCCTGACTGGCCGCCCGCGCGGTACTTTCCGCAAATTCGGTCTTGGGCGTACCAAGCTCCGTGAGATCGCCATGCGTGGCGAAATCCCGGGCATGACCAAAGCCAGCTGGTAATAGGAGAACGAGCAATGAGTATGAGCGATCCTATCGCCGATATGCTGACCCGTATCCGCAACGCGCAGACTGTCAACAAGACCGCTGTCGCGATGCCGTCGTCGAAGCTGAAAGTGGCGATTGCCCGCGTCCTGAAAGACGAGGGCTACATCGAGAACTATGCCGTCGCCGAAGACGCCGGCAAGGCAACGCTGTCCATCGAGTTGAAATACTACGCGGGTCGCCCGGTTATCGAGCGCATCGAGCGTGTTTCACGTCCTGGTCTGCGTGTCTACAAAGGCAAATCTGAGATCCCAACCGTCTTGAATGGACTGGGTGTGACGATCGTCTCGACACCGAAGGGTGTCATGACAGACCGCAAGGCGCGCGCTACCGGTACCGGTGGCGAGATCCTTTGCTACGTCGCTTGATAGGGGAGAAGCACGATGTCTCGAGTAGCCAAGATGCCGATCTCGCTGGCCGCGGGTATTGAAGTGACGATCAGCGCGGAAAAGATTTCGGTCAAAGGTCCGCAAGGTAGTTTGTCGTTGCCGCTGACTGGCCAAGTCGTTATCAAAAACGAGAGCAACACGCTCACGTTTACACCGGCGGATGATTCACGTGAGGCGGTCGCCATGTCCGGCACGGTTCGCGCGTTGGTCAACAACATGGTGGTGGGTGTTTCGCAGGGTTTTGAGAAGAAGCTGTCGCTCGTGGGTGTGGGTTATCGCGCACAAGCTCAAGGTGACAAGCTGAATCTATCGCTCGGTTTCTCGCATCCGATCGTGCATCAGATGCCCGCTGGCGTGAAATGTGAAACGCCTTCGCAGACCGAAATCCTGATCAAGGGTATTGACCGTCAAAAAGTGGGTCAGGTCGCAGCAGAAGTGCGCGCCTACCGCAGCCCAGAGCCTTACAAAGGCAAGGGCGTCCGTTATGCGGACGAGGTCGTGTTGATCAAAGAAACCAAGAAGAAGTAAGGGCTGAACATGGACAAGAAAGCATCCCGCCTGCGCCGAAGCCGGCAGACGCGTGCCAAGATCGCGGAGCTGAAGGTCAATCGGCTGTCGGTGCACCGTACGAATTTGCACATCTACGCCACGATTTATGCACCTGATGCCAAAGTGCTGGCTTCCGCATCAACCGCAGAGGCAGAAGTGCGCGCCGAGCTGGCCGGTAAAACCGGCAAGGGTGGCAATACCTCAGCCGCAGCAATCGTTGGCAAGCGCGTCGCTGAGAAAGCGCTTAAGGCAGGTATTGACACCGTCGCGTTCGATCGCGCTGGCTTTCGTTATCACGGCCGAATCAAAGCCGTTGCTGACGCAGCGCGCGAAGCTGGTCTGAAGTTCTAAGGAATACTGACTATGGCAAAAATGCAGCAGAAAATGCAGAGCGACAAGCCGGATGACGGCATGCGCGAAAAGATGATTGCGGTCAACCGCGTCACCAAAGTGGTCAAGGGCGGCCGTATTATGGGTTTCGCCGCGTTGGCTGTGGTCGGTGACGGCGATGGTCGCATCGGCATGGGCAAGGGCAAATCCAAAGAGGTTCCAGTTGCCGTGCAAAAGGCGATGGAAGAAGCGCGACGCAAGATGATCAAGGTCAGCTTGAAGAACGGCACCCTCCAGCACATGGTGCATGGTCGTCACGGTGCATCGTCTGTGATGATGATCCCCGCAAAAGAAGGTACTGGCGTGATCGCCGGTGGTCCGATGCGCGCGATTTTCGAAGTGATGGGCGTCACCAACGTGGTCGCGAAATCACACGGATCGACCAACCCCTACAACATGGTTCGCGCGACGCTTGATGGTCTGGCGAAAATGAGCACCCCGTCCGAAATTGCAGCTAAGCGCGGCAAGACGGTCGAGGAAATTTTGGGCTGAGGCGAGAGCGATGGCAAACACGATCAAAGTAAAACTGGTCAAGGGGCTGATCGGCACCAAGCAGTCACACCGAGACACTGTGCGCGGCCTGGGTCTGCGCAGGTTGAATTCCGAGCGCGAGCTCGAAGACACCCCGGCGGTGCGCGGCATGATTAACAAAGTCGCCTATCTCGTCAAAGTGGTGTCTTGAGCATCGCTGGCGAACGGAGAACATGATGCAACTAAATACTATTCAACCTGCAGAAGGCGCTAAGCATCCGAAGCGTCGCGTTGGTCGCGGCATCGGATCTGGCCTTGGCAAGACCGCAGGTCGCGGTCACAAAGGTCAGAAATCGCGTGCAGGTGGTTTTCACAAAGTGGGTTTTGAGGGTGGCCAGATGCCACTGCATCGTCGCTTGCCGAAGCGCGGCTTCAAATCACCATCAAAGCCATTCAAAGCACAGGTTAGGCTGGGCGATTTGGCAAAGCTGCCAGTTGACCAGATCGATATGTTGGCGCTGAAACAGGCGGGTCTGGTACCCGAGCTGGCACGTACCGTGCGCGTGATCAAAGCTGGCGAGATCAGCAAGAAACTGACCATCAAAGGCGTGATCGTCACCGCTGGTGCGAAAGCGGCGATCGAGGCGGCAGGCGGCTCGGTAGAGTAAGCGCACTAGATAAAGACACACGTGGCGACAGCATCTAAATCTGCGAAGAGCTCGGCGAGCGGTTTCCCTTGGAACCGTCTCTGGTTCTTGCTGGGTGCGCTCATTGTCTTCAGGATAGGTGCGCATATTCCGGTGCCGGGTATCGATCCGGTGCAGCTCGAGGCTTTGTTCAACCAGAACAGCGGCGGCATCCTTGGGATGTTCAACATGTTTTCTGGTGGTGCGCTGTCGCGTTTCACGATTTTTGCGCTTGGGATCATGCCGTACATTTCGGCATCGATCATCATGCAGCTGCTGACTGTCGTGTCACCCCAGCTTGAAGCGATCAAGAAGGAGGGTGAGTCGGGTCGCCGCAAGATTACCCAATACACCCGCTACGGTACGCTGGTGTTGGCTACGTTCCAGGCTCTGGGCATTGCGGTCGCGCTTGAGGCGCAAGCTGGCTTGGTGATTGATCCCGGCCTCGCGTTTCGCTTCACCACCGTTGTGACGCTGGTCACCGGTACGATGTTTCTGATGTGGCTTGGCGAGCAAATCACTGAACGTGGCCTCGGCAATGGTATCTCGATCATTATTTTTGCCGGTATCGCTGCGGGCTTGCCGAACGCTATTGCTGGATTGTTCGAGTTGGTACGCACAGGTTCGATGCATGCACTGACCGCGATTCTGATTTGTATTTTGGTCGGTTTGGTGACCTACGCGGTTGTGTTCATCGAGCGCGGTCAGCGAAAGATTCTGGTCAACTACGCCAAGCGTCAGGTCGGCAACAAGGTTTATGGTGGTCAGAGTAGTCATCTGCCACTCAAGCTGAACATGGCAGGTGTTATCCCGCCGATTTTTGCATCGTCGATTATTTTGTTTCCGGCGACGATTACGAGCTGGTTCACCTCGGGTGACACGAGCAGTGGCGTGGTTCGGTTTTTGAAAGATTTGGCGGCGTCTTTGGCGCCGGGAGAGCCGATTCACGCACTCCTGTACGCAGCGGCCATCGTGTTTTTTTGCTTCTTCTACACCGCGCTGGTGTTCAACAGCAAGGAAACTGCGGACAACCTTAAGAAAAGTGGTGCATTTGTTCCGGGTATCCGTCCGGGTGAGCAGACCAGTCGATACATCGACAAGATTCTGACTCGCCTGACATTGGCTGGAGCGGTGTACATCACGTTGATCTGCTTGCTGCCTGAATTTTTGATCGCGCGCTGGAACGTACCGTTTTATTTTGGCGGCACCTCGTTGCTGATTATTGTTGTGGTCACCATGGATTTCATGGCGCAGGTGCAGAACTATGTGATGTCGCAGCAATATGATTCGCTGCTGCGAAAAGCGAATTTCAAGGGTGGAATTCCAACCCGTTGAGCGAGAGGATTAGACGGCTTATATGTCCAAAGACGACGTGATTCAAATGCAGGGGGAGATTCTCGAAAACCTCCCCAATGCGACCTTCAGGGTGAAGCTTGAAAATGGCCATGTCGTTCTTGGACACATATCCGGAAAAATGAGGATGAATTACATCCGGATTCTGCCCGGTGACAAAGTGACGGTCGAGTTGACGCCGTATGACTTAAGTCGGGCCAGGATTGTTTTCAGAACCAAGTAATCGCCTTACCAGCAAACAAAAGATAGAAAGAAGAGGGCAAACATGAAAGTGCTCGCATCAGTAAAACGGATCTGCCGTAAGTGCAAGATCATCAAGCGCAAAGGCGTAGTTCGCGTCATTTGTACCGAACCGCGCCATAAGCAGCGCCAGGGTTAATCAAGCTAAGCGATCGAGGGACAACGCATGGCACGTATTGCAGGGGTCAATATTCCCAACCATCAGCACACCGTTATCGGCCTAACCGCCGTTTTCGGTATCGGTCGTCCGCGCGCTGAGTTAATTTGCGCGAACACGGGCGTTCCTACCACCAAGAAGGTCAAGGATCTCGACGACAACGAGCTCGAGAAGCTGCGTGATGAGATCGGCAAATTCATCGTTGAGGGTGACCTCCGCCGTGAAGTGTCGATGAACATCAAGCGCCTGATGGATCTCGGCTGCTACCGAGGCCTGCGCCATCGCAAGGGCTTGCCGGTTCGCGGTCAACGTACTCGTACCAACGCGCGGACCCGTAAAGGCCCACGTAAAGCAGCGCAAGCGCTGAAGAAGTAATCCCGTCGCGGACACAAGGACAACACCATGGCAAAAGCATCGAACAACGCCGCTTCGCGCGTTCGAAAGAAGGTCAAGAAGAATGTTGCTGAAGGCATTGCGCACGTTCACGCCTCATTCAACAACACCATCATCACGATTACAGACCGTCAGGGCAATGCGCTGTCTTGGGCAACGTCCGGTGGTGCTGGCTTCAAGGGCTCACGCAAGTCGACGCCGTTTGCAGCGCAGGTTGCAGCAGAGGCAGCCGGCAAGGTAGCGGTCGAGTGTGGCGTGAAAAACCTCGAAGTGCGCATCAAGGGCCCCGGCCCCGGCCGCGAGTCCGCAGTGCGCGCGCTGAACAGCTTGGGCATCAAGATCACCCAAATTCAGGACGTCACACCGGTTCCGCATAACGGTTGCCGTCCGCCAAAGCGTCGCCGTATCTAAATCACGGCACTGCTGTTGTTGTACGTGACCCGCCGCGCAACGGCGGGTTTTGTTCTAAGACCACCGTTCGGTAGCAGGCAGACCGAACTAGCGCATCAAGGCGTTGTGCCTGAGGCGTCATCAACGTAGAGGAAATACTGTGGCACGTTACATTGGACCCAAAGCAAAACTTTCCCGCCGTGAAGGCACCGACCTATTCCTGAAGAGCGCCCGTCGCTCACTGGAGTCCAAGTGCAAACTGGATTCCAAGCCAGGACAGCACGGCCGTACCTCAGGTGCGCGTACCTCTGACTATGGCAACCAGCTGCGTGAAAAGCAGAAGGTTAAACGCATGTACGGCGTGCTGGAGCGTCAGTTCCGTCGCTATTTTGCCGAGGCAGACCGTCGCAAGGGCAACACCGGCGAAACACTACTTCAACTGCTCGAAGCCCGTCTCGATAACGTCGTCTATCGCCTGGGTTTCGCGTCGACACGTGCAGAGGCCCGGCAACTGGTATCGCACAAGGCCATCGTTGTGAATGGCCACGTGGTGAACATTCCCTCTTATTCGGTTCGCGTCGGTGACGTCGTTGCGGTGCGCGAAAAAGCCAAGAAGCAAGTCCGCATTGCCGAGGCGCTGTCCTTGGCCGAACAATCGGGATTCCCGATGTGGGTGGCGGTCGATGCCAAGAAAATGGAGGGTTCGCTCAAGACCTTACCAGATCGCAGCGACTACAACCAAGAGGTCAATGAGTCGCTGATCGTCGAATTGTATTCGCGCTAATTTCTCCCGCTACCCACTCACAGGTGGGTAGTTTTTCGATATGCCATCAGCCTTATCGGTGTAACGAGCCGAGGGTATTGAATGGATATTCATGCAAACCAATCTGTTGAAGCCGCGCATTATCGAAGTTGAGCACATCGCCCCTGGCCACGCCAAGGTCGTCATGGAGCCGTTCGAGCGTGGCTATGGTCACACCCTCGGTAACGCACTCCGCCGTGTGTTGTTGTCTTCTATGGTCGGTTATGCGCCTACCGAAGTGACGATAGCGGGCGTGGTGCACGAGTACTCATCTATCGACGGTGTGCAGGAAGACGTGGTCGATATTCTGCTGAACCTGAAGGGTGTTGTCTTCAAGCTGCAAAGCCGTGATGAGGTCACGCTGACGCTGAAAAAAGAAGGCGAGGGCCCGGTGCTGGCTTCCGACATCGATCTGCCGCACGATGTCGAGCTGATCAACCCTGAACATGTGATCGCGCACCTGACCGCTGGTGGCAAGATTGACATGCAGGTGAAGGTCGAGAAGGGACGTGGCTACGTTCCGGGTAACGTTCGTCGTCTAGCTGAAGATGCCAATAAGACGATCGGACGAATCATTCTTGATGCTTCCTACTCCCCAGTTCGTCGTGTGTCGTATACCGTTGATTCGGCACGTGTCGAGCAGCGTACCGACCTCGACAAGTTGGTGATGAATATCGAAACTAACGGCGTGATCTCGCCGGAAGAAGCGATTCGTCAATCCGCTCGTGTGCTGGTCGATCAGTTGAATGTGTTTGCGGCGCTCGAGGGCACAGAAGCAGCGGCTGAGGCGCCTTCGCGTGCACCGACTGTCGATCCGATTCTGTTGCGTCCGGTCGATGATCTCGAACTCACCGTGCGTTCTGCCAACTGCCTCAAGGCCGAGAACATCTATTACATCGGTGATCTGATCCAGCGCAGCGAGAATGAATTGTTGAAAACGCCAAATCTGGGTCGTAAGTCGCTCAACGAGATCAAAGAAGTATTGGCCTCGCGCGGACTGACCTTGGGTATGAAGCTCGAGAACTGGCCACCAGCCGGCCTCGACAAATAAGCAGCGCTTACTATTTTTGAACTTTACCGGCCCGCGCCAAGCTCGCAAGAGCTGTCGATAGAAGAGCTGGATTAAAACTTGTAAAAGGAAATTACTATGCGTCATCGTCACGGACTACGCAAACTGAACCGAACCTCGTCGCACCGCCTCGCGATGCTGCGCAACATGACGGTCTCTTTGCTCAAGCATGAAGCTATCAAGACAACTGTCCCAAAGGCAAAAGAACTTCGCCGCGTTGTCGAGCCGATTATCACGCTCGGCAAGGTTGATACATTGGCCAACAAGCGCTTGGCTTTCTCGCGTTTGCGTGATCGCGACATCGTGGTCAAGCTGTTCGCAGAGATCGGCCCACGCTACAAGACACGTAATGGCGGGTATCTGCGTATCCTAAAAATGGGATTCCGCCAGGGTGATAATGCGCCGATGGCTTTCGTTGAACTGGTTGATCGTCCAGACAATAGCGAAGCGGTTGCCGCGGAATAAACGCACTAGGCGTAGTGCTGAAGTATCAAGCCAGGCCAAGCGCCTGGCTTTGTTTTTTGAGCGTGAACTATGTCTATCCTGACTGTTGAACATCTGCGTAAATCCTACGGCGAAGGCGCAGACCGACACACCGTAATCGATGATGTGTCGTTTGCACTGGAGCGTGGCGAATGCTATGGCTTGTTGGGGCCGAACGGTGCCGGCAAGACCACCACCTTGCGGCTGTGTCTCGGGCTGACAGCCCCCGATAGTGGGCAAATTACCTTGGTCGGACACTCCGTACCGCGAGACGCTCGTCGCGCCAGGCTCAAGATCGGCGTTGTGCCGCAGATGGACAGCCTCGACCCCGACTTCACGGTGGAAGAAAACCTGCTGGTGTACGGGCGCTATTTCGGCATCCAGCCGTCGCAAATTCAAGCGCGGCTCGGCTGGTTACTCGAATTCTCCAACCTCGCCAACAAGCGCCATGCGCGTATAGGCGAGTTATCCGGCGGCATGAAGCGTCGACTTACACTGGCGCGCGCCTTGGTGAATGACCCGGACCTGATTTTCATGGACGAGCCAACGACAGGGCTTGATCCGCAAGCCAGACACATGATCTGGGAAAGACTGAAAGCCCTGCTCGCAGCGGGCAAGACCATCCTACTGACGACGCATTTCATGGACGAGGCAGAGCGTTTGTGCAATCGGCTCGCAGTGATTGATCATGGCCGCCTGATCGCCGAGGGCGAGCCGCGTGAGCTGATTGCTCAGCATATCGAGTCGCAAGTCCTTGAGGTGTACGGCGATCAGGCGGCGGCTTGGGCAGAGCAAGCCCGTGCGATGGCAGAGCGTGTCGAAATAAGTGGTGACACGGTTTTCTGTTACACCCAGCACGCGGAACCATTACTGCAAAGTCTGTCGCACGCTTCTGGCTTACGCTATTTACACCGACCTGCGAATTTGGAGGACTTGTTCCTTAAGCTAACCGGCCGTGAGATGAGGGATTGAGATGAACGCACTCCACTATCGTTTACCCGGACTTAGCCTTCGCTTCATACCCGTCTGGCGCCGTAACCTGCTGGTGTGGCGAAAGCTCGCGGTGGCGAGCATCATCGGCAATATCGCTGAGCCGATGATCACTTTGCTGGCGTTTGGCTACGGCCTTGGCAGTTTGCTACAGCAAATCGAGGGTGTGCCCTATATCGAGTACCTTGCGAGCGGCTCAATCTGTATGTCCGTGATGATGGCTGCCTCATTCGAATCCTTGTATTCGGCGTTTTCACGGATGCATGTGCAAAAGACCTGGGAGTCCTTGCTGAATACGCCGCTGGAGCTCGACGATATTGTCCTCGCCGAAATGTTATGGGCTGCCAGTAAAGCCATGATCTCGGGCTTGGCTATTTTGCTGGTGCTGTTCGCGCTGGGAATCGGCTTGCATCCCACCACGCTGTTGGTCCCGCCGCTGTTGTTAATCATCGGGGTGTGCTTCGCATCGATTGCATTGATCGTGAACGCAATTGCAAAAGCTTATGATTTCTTTACCTACTACTTCACCCTGGTACTGACCCCGATGATTTTTCTGTCGGGCGTCTACTACCCGGCAAGCCAACTGCCGGCTTGGCTACAGTCGGTCGCCAGCATACTGCCGCTCGGCGCAGCTGTGCGTCTTGTGCGACCATTACTGCTAGGTAGTACACCAGAGGATCCTTTCAGGGACTTGGCGATCTTGTTGGCGTACATCGTGGTCGGTTTTTATCTTGCGACCGTACTCACCCGCAGACGTCTATTGAAGTAAGTGTTGCAGAGGCCGTGATGAGCGATGCGCAGATTTTGATGGTAATGTCGAATGCGCCGAGTAAGGAGAGCGCGCACGCCTTGGCGCGCACGCTAGTGGAAGCCAAGTTGGCAGCGTGCGTGAATATTTTGCCGGGCGTGCAATCCGTCTATCGTTGGCAGGGGAAGGTTGAGCAGGCTGATGAGGTCACTTTGCTCATTAAAACCACGCGACAGCACTACGCCCAATTGCAACAGACGCTGGTCAGCGCCCATCCTTACGATGTACCTGAGTTGATCGCCTGGCCAATCACCGAAGGCTATGCCCCTTATCTGCAATGGGTGGCCGCTGAAACCACTCCTGAGAAATATGCGTAACTTTTTTGCTCAATGCGGGCTTGCCAGAGCTGCGCTCTGCCTTGTTGCGGCCCTATGCTTTTTTGCGCCGTCGGTGCAAGCGCAAGATTTCCTGGCGCCTGAGCAGGCATTTGCATTTAGTGCGCGGATGCGCGATGCGGCGACAGTCGAAGTGAGCTTTCGTATCGCCGATGGCTACTACATGTATCGCGACAAAATCGCGATATCCGCTGAGGGCGCGATGCTGGGCAAGGTCGAGATCCCGCGAGGCGCAATTAAATTCGACCCGAATTTCGACAAAGAGCTAGAGACCTTCAGACAACAACTGACGATAGCGATCCCGGTGCAAGCCAACGGACCATTTCAGTTGAAAGTAACGAGCCAAGGCTGCGCTGACAAAGGCTTATGCTATCCGCCGATGGAATCGGTCGCCAGATTATCAACGGCGAACAGTGGGGTTGATGTCAACACGCCAGCTGTGGAGGGCGAGATGGGTCGCATCGAGGCGTCGCTTGCGAGTGGACGTCTGATGTTGATCCTGCCGCTATTCCTGCTGCTCGGTCTGGGTCTCTCATTCACGCCCTGCGTGCTGCCGATGGTACCTATTCTTTCGTTCATCATCGCCGGTGAGGGCGCACAGACAAGCCGCCGACGCGGCTTCCTGCTGTCGGTTACCTACTCGCTTGGCATGGCATTGGTATACACCGGGCTCGGTATCGCCGCTGGTCTGATCGGGGAGGGGCTGTCCGCCGCGCTGCAGAGCCCGCCTGTCCTTTCTGCATTTGCGATTCTGATGGCGGTGATGGCGCTGTCAATGTTCGATGTCTACCAGCTGCAAGTACCCGCGTCGCTGCAGCTTGCCTTGACGCGCTTGTCCGAGCGTCAGCGCGGCGGCAAGCTACTTGGCGTATTCGTGATGGGCGCAATCTCCGCATTGATCGTCGGGCCGTGTGTCGCCGCGCCGCTAGCCGGTGCGCTGGTCTACATTAGCCAGACCCGCAATGTACTGATCGGTGGCAGCGCTTTGTTCGCGATGGCAGTTGGTATGAGCGTACCCTTGCTGCTCGTCGGCATATCAGCGGGCTCGCTACTGCCGCGTGCGGGTGCGTGGATGCAGGCTGTGAAGCATTTCTTTGGCGTCCTGATGCTAGCGCTCGCCTTGTGGATGGTGTCGTCGTTGATACCGGCGTGGCTGCTGATGCTGGGCTGGGGCTTGCTGGGTGTTGGCTATGGCGTGTTCCTAATGCGCGACAAAGCGCTGGGCTGGCGGGCTCGAATGGCGGGTATTGTGTTTATCGCCCTTGGCGGCGTCCAACTGCTGGGGCTTGCCACGGGGGGGCGTGATGCGTGGTCGCCGCTGGCTCAGTTGCGTGGGCAGCAGCATCAGAAGACCGAATTTACGCGTGTGCGCAGCGTCGCGGAACTTGATGCAGCGCTGGCCAACACCGGAGGCCGGCGAGTGATGCTCGACTTCTACGCCGACTGGTGCGTGTCTTGCATCGAGATGGAAAAACTCACCTTCACCAATCCGGAGGTGAAAGCGAAGTTGGATCAGATGCTGCTGCTACAGGCGGATGTCACTGCCAACAATGATGATGACAAGGCACTACTAAAACGTTTCGGACTGTTTGGCCCGCCCGGGATTATTTTGTTCGACGCACATGGCAACGAGATTCGTGGCACACGCGTGATCGGCTATCAGGCGCCAGCGCAATTTCTGCAGTCACTACAAAAAGCGGAATAGATCATCATCAATCTACGCTGTTTCAGCCTGCCGTCTGTTCAAATTTCCGGCGGCAGTTCGGGCAGGATGACTTCTTTAGTAAGCGGGCTTGGAGCAGGCTTGTTGCGAGGGATCTCAACATTCGCCGTATCCACAAATCGCACCTGCTTTTGCACGGGGATACGAAATCCCTTATTGGCCATGTGAAAGCCATCTGCACTAAAGAACTCCGAAGAGGAATTCTGGATATCACCTTTGACTTGTACCGCCATCAAGTCAAGCATCTTTTCTTTAAGCTCGGCGCGCGTTTGCAGCCTCGAGACGGCATCACTAATTTTGGCTTTGGCTTTGGTTGCGTAGGATTGCAAACTGCCAGATTTGTCGTCGCGGATTCGCTCAGGACTAACCCGGGAAAACACCCGGACCCTGCCTTTTTTGCCATCAGGTGTGATGAATTTTTCTTCTTTCGCGATGACGACATCGTAAGCGCCCTTGACGCCCCCAGTGCTGGTGGCGCCTAGATTGGGATGAACGGCTGTGGGCGTTAGGAAGGTTCGGCTCATTTTCGTTCTCCCTGTGGACCAAGTCAGTAAGTCAAAAAGTTGTCGGCATCCCCTCGAGGCTTCGTGTCGATTATCGGAATTTAGTTCGGATATGTTGTATTTCTACAAATTCAAGCGCCTTTAATCAGGCGAGCGATGTCCCTAGCAAAGTAGGTCAGCACGCCATCTGCGCCGGCGCGTTTGAAGCAGAGCATCGCCTCCATCATGGTTTTGTCGTGGTCGAGCCAACCGTTTTGCGCCGCCGCCTTGATCATGGCGTACTCGCCGCTCACCTGGTACGCAAACGTGGGCACTTTGAATTCCTGTTTCACGATACGCACGATATCGAGATAAGGCATGCCGGGCTTCACCATCACCATATCCGCGCCCTCCGCAAGGTCGAGCGCAACTTCACGCAAGGCCTCATCTGAATTGCCCGGATCCATTTGGTAAGTGGCCTTGTTGCCTTTCCCCAGATTGGCTGCCGAGCCCACCGCGTCGCGGAAAGGACCATAAAAAGCCGAGGCATACTTTGCCGAATACGCCATGATGCGAGTATAGATATGCCCTTTGTCTTCCAGCGCGCTCCGGATTGCACCGATCCGGCCATCCATCATGTCGGACGGGGCGACGATATCAACGCCCGCTTCAGCTTGTGTCAGCGCTTGCTGTACCAAGATTGCGGTGGTCTCGTCATTCAAGACATAGCCGTCTTCATTCAGTACACCATCCTGACCATGACTGGTGAACGGATCGAGTGCGACATCGGTCAATATGCCTAACTCCGGGAAGCGTTGCTTTAGCTCACGCACCGCTCGCGGTACCAAGCCCTTTGGATTGGTCGCTTCAATTCCGTCAGGCGTTTTTAGCTGCG
>JAIXQV010000045.1 GCA_027485535.1 Oxalobacteraceae bacterium
GTGATCAACAGGCTCGGCCACTGGTGCAACGTCGACCGCCGTTTGCGTTGCTACCGGCGCTTCAAACACCGGAGCGGAGACGAGCGCAACAGGCTCGTTGACCGATTCGGCCACGACAGTCACAGCAACCGCAGGGGTCGCAGGCGGCTCTTGCGAAGCGTGGCTCTCGTGAGTTTCATGCATCTCGCGCGCTTCATGGGTTTCATGCGTTTCATGCTTCCCATGCACTTCGCCATGATCATGCGATACAGCGTCACCACGCTCATCAACGAATTCTGCGACGTCATTGCCACCTGCATCACCAGTTACCTGATCGCGGTCACGACGGTTGCGATTGCGGCCACCGCGACGGCGACGACGGCGCGGTTGATCGTCGCCACCTTCGCTTGCAACACCCTCGACTTGCGGAGCGAGTTGATCCACAGGTTCGGCGCTCGCAGTTAGTGGTAGCTCGGCCTGCGGCACGGGCTGCTCATTGACCGGTTTACGCTCACCGCGTGGTGGGCGTGGCGGACGTTCGCGACGATTCTCGCTAGCTTCTTGAGGTTCGCGTGCCTCGCGCGGCTCACGCGCCTGCTTTGGCTGACGCGGCTCTTTGGCTTCTTTCGCCTCTTTCGTCTCCTTGGCGACTTTAGGCGCAACTTCTTTGGCGGGTTTTGCCTCAGCGCTGCGCTCATCGCGGTCTCGTCCGCGGCCACGGCCACGACGGTTACGGCCACCGCGATCGCCACGCTCTGAGCGCTCGCGCACCGCTGGCTTGGCAGCCTCGGGCTCTACGGGTGCACTCGATTTCTTCCGGAACAGACCGAACAGTCGCGACAGAAAACCCTCTGCAGCGGCTTCATCAGTTGCCGTGGCTGCGACAGGTTCTGGCTTGCGCTCGACGATGGGTGCTGGACGATCCGGTGTTATGCCCTTCACCATTGCCTCTTGGCGTGGCTTGGCTTCTTCCGCTTTGCGCTTGCTGTAACCGATATCGGTGTCGGCATCCTCGGCCATCCGGTAGCTGGCTTGCAGGTCGTCCAGGCGAGGATCATCATGCTTGATGCGCTCAAGTTTGTAATGCGGCGTCTCGAGGTGCTTGTTCGGGATGAGCACAGCCGTCACGCGATGACGAGTCTCGATTTTAAGGATCTCGCCACGTTTTTCATTGAGCAGGAAAGCCGCGACATCCACTGGCACCTGCACATGAATCGCCGCGGAATTTTCCTTCATCGCCTCTTCTTGAATGATGCGCAGCACTTGTAGCGCGGAAGAGTCGGTGTCACGAATATGACCAGTGCCGTTGCAGCGCGGGCAGGTCACATGGCTGCCCTCGGACAGCGACGGGCGCAGACGTTGACGGGATAGCTCCATCAGGCCAAAGCGGGAAATCTTGCCCATCTGAACCCGAGCGCGGTCGTAGTGCAAGGCGTCCTTCAGTCGGTTCTCGATCTCGCGCTGGTTCTTCGCGCTTTCCATGTCGATGAAATCGATCACGATCAGACCACCCAGGTCACGCAGGCGGAGCTGGCGCGCGACTTCTTCTGCGGCTTCAAGGTTGGTGTTGAACGCGGTGGTTTCGATATCAGAGCCGCGCGTGGCACGCGCCGAGTTGACATCAATCGAGACCAAGGCTTCAGTGTGATCGACAACGATCGCGCCGCCAGATGGCAACGGTACGGTGCGCGAATACGCGGTCTCGATCTGATGCTCGATCTGAAAACGTGAGAACAGTGGGACTTCGTCGCGGTAGCGCTTCACCCGCTGCACCATGTCCGGCATCACGTGGCTCATGAATTGCTGCGCCTGCTCGTGAATATCGTCGGTATCGATCAGGATTTCGCCGATGTCGGGCTGGAAGTAGTCGCGAATCGCACGGATCACCAATGACGACTCTTGATAGATCAGGAACGCGCCGGGCGCGGATTTTGACGCGCCGTCAATGGCAGTCCACAACTGCATCAGGTAGTTCAAGTCCCACTGCAGCTCTTCGACGTTGCGGCCGATACCAGCGGTGCGAGCAATCACCGACATACCTTGCGGCAGGTCGAGCTTGTCCATGGTTTCGCGCAGTTCTTGCCGGTCTTCGCCCTCGACGCGGCGTGAGACACCGCCACCACGCGGGTTGTTTGGCATCAGCACCAGATAGCGGCCGGCCAGCGAGACGAACGAGGTGAGCGCAGCGCCCTTGTTGCCGCGCTCTTCTTTCTCGACCTGAACGACGATTTCCTGGCCCTCGCGCAGTGCCTCACGGATGCTGGCATTTCTAACGTCTACACCCTCGCGGAAGTAGCTACGCGCGACCTCCTTGAATGGCAGAAAGCCATGCCGCTCCTCGCCATAGTTGACAAAGCAGGCCTCCAGCGACGGCTCGATGCGGGTGATGACGCCCTTGTAAATGTTGGATTTGCGTTGCTCGCGGCCGGCGGCCTCGATATCGATATCGATCAGCTTTTGGCCGTCGACAATAGCGACGCGCAGTTCTTCCTGCTGCGTTGCATTGAACAACATTCGTTTCATTATTGAGTACTCCGCAGCCCCTCGGGGCCTTCATGTCGCGCCGACAAAAGGGCGCAACTTATTCAGGAATGCATGCGAGGGACGGAGGCTGGAGGGAGGGGCGCCATGGGGTGAAGACACGCAAAAGACGCGTGCCCTCGTTGGGCGCTGATGCTGCAGTTACTGCCGAAACGATCAGTCCGCGCGCAACCGCCGACGGGCGCGCAAGTTGCGCGCCGTGTCATGGCTGGGTTTGGGACTGGAGATCATCTTGTCTTTTCAGCGACAGCTTTCGATCAATCGGCAAACAGTACTGCATCATCTTCCGACCAGCCTCGCGATCTACGGCGGGCTGGTCAGATTTATCCTTGGGTTCCAGGCTCTCGGTTCCAACACCCCATCGCATGGTCCGGTCGCATCGTCGGTGCAACGCTGACCGCAGCAGGGTGCTGCATACACGGCTATATTCGTCTGTTTTGCAATTACTTTGCGAGGTCGACGAACCTACCCCTGTGTAGAATGCTTAAATTCTTCAGACACATACACGGACCGAGTCCGCCTCATGATTATACATTCCCGATGAAGGACTTAGCGAGATTTTCCGGGGCCGAGACGGCGGCGCAGGCGAACGCCCCCGGCGCGGGTGAGCGGGCAGAGGTCAGGCTGATCACGATCGGCCCAGACGAGGCCGGCCAGCGCATCGATAATTTCTTGCTAAGAGTCTGCAAGGGCGTGCCCAAGAGCCACGTCTATCAGGTGCTGCGCTCGGGCCAGGTCA
>JAIXQV010000221.1 GCA_027485535.1 Oxalobacteraceae bacterium
ATGTACGGGCACAGCGCATCCCAGCGAGAGGTGTAATACAAGATCTCTTCGTGGTAGCTCTCGACGTACAGGTTATCGGTGGTCCAGCTTTGGTGACCGACACGATGCACTTCAAGCGCTCGTTTAGATCGTTGGGTCTGGTATAGGTGAACCAGAGATCCATTCATCGTCATTCTCCCTTCACGTGACTTGGTACCGGCAGGCGTTTCAACTCGAAGTAATCCATATCGACGTCGAAATTACCTTTCAGAAAAGCCGAATCCGATTTTTCCAGCCTGGCGATTTGTTTTGTACAGCTGGCCAGGTGATTCGACGCCTCACTTTGCTCATCTTTCAGCTGCAGGATGTACTCCGGCATTAGCGGGCAATCGGTGTCGTAATACATTTGTCGGGTTGCGGGGTCATAGGACAGCGGGTACAGCTTGCAGCTGAACGGCTTGTCTTCGCCCAAGGTGCAACCGGTGGGTCCGAGGTTTGGGCATTCTGTCTCGATGCAGATACTGCCGTATTTCTTTTGTTCTTTCGCGGTCAGCGATATCTCGAGGGAGGGATAACCCTGCTCGATATAGCAGCATCGACGGCATTCTGCGCAATGATTAAACGGCATGCGCGACCCTGTCGACTTTACATTTCATCAGCGGCATAGGCTGCTACCGGTTCGCGCCCAATCGATAAAAACGATCACTGCGCGCCGGGTCGAATAATGATTTTGCCCGTAAGATAAACAATCTTTGCGGAATTGTCACAAATTATTTTCAATCGACGCCCACAAAACCCGCCATTTCACTTTCAGAGTATCTCTCAATCGCGCTCAACAGAAGCTATGCGGGCCATTTCAAGCGGCATGATTTTCACCGGCAAACGCGAAATCAACCCAACTTCAAAGGCTTATATCGGCGCAAGGTTTTGCAATTGCGATGAATGTCGAAACCGTTACTTAGAACGGCATCACACCGAATTTAGCCGCATTCAGCGGCTTGATTGGCGATCAAAGGGGAATAGAACTGCTGCGGGGAGGATTTACTCGACGCTGAACTCGAGCGTTTGTCGGGAGCAGTACAGCGTGTTGATATAGTACATGTCGAAGCGGGTGCCATTTTCTGCTGCTGCGCGCAATCGGATACTGTGGCGACCCACGATATCGCCCTCCTCATCGCGCACCGCGAGTTTCAACCTGCCACGGAACGGGCGACCGCTCTTGTTCACCAGAATTCCACCCACGTTGTAATCCACACAGAACACGCGCTTGACCAAAATATCGGGATTATTGGTCTCTATGGTTTCCATCGCGGCCCACAATGGTAGCGGCGCGACCAAACCCAGCAGTAGCAGTAAACGGGTGAGAAATCTCATACACCACCTGATTCAGTGACTGTCCGCGCATCACCCAAGAGCGATCTCGGGCTTGTGGGTCGATTGAAAGTCATGGTCATTTCGATGCCGAATTAGGGGAAGCGGACCCAGCCCTTGGTGGAGCTGCCCGAGTCGCTTGCTTTTGGTGCACCGTGCGCACCTGCGTGCGCCGCTGGCGGTGCTTCTGGCTTCTCCGGCATGCCGGATGAGTGATGACTGGTAATCAGCCACTGGCTATTGATTTTCTTGTAAGAGAATGAATAGCGCGCCTTCACCGAGCTACCGTCTGCAAAGCGGAAGGTGTACAAGCCTGCATCGGTGGCGCTATTGCAGTCCACATCAATCATACGATCGTCGATGTAGCCTTGCGGACGGCGCTGCAAGAAGTGCATGAAGTAGTCTTCCTTCTCTGCGATCGTAAAACGCGCCCGGTTGGACACCGTGGGCAGTAGCACAGAGTCTGGCGCGTAATTAGCCACGACTTTTTTCGGATCACCCGTGCGCAAGGAAGCATTCCAGCGGTCGAACAACGCAGCGATCTCAGCTTTCAGTGGGAGATTGCACTCGTCACCCGCGTGTGTACTGGTGGCATGTGCATCATGCGATTTCGCGTCGTGCTTGGCATCCTTGGCCTCGTGCTTGGCGTCATGATGGGCATCGTGAGCACCACCCTCCTTGGCTGCTTGCTTTGTATCGGGTGCCGCGTGTGTTGACTTGCCGTGCGCGTCTGCGGCCTGGTGATCGTCATGCGTAGCGGCATCCACGTGCGCTGTTGGCACTGACGGTAATGCGGTTACAGCTACCGGCGACTTGATCCGTTGACGCTGTGTCGGCTCGATATTGGCAGGCACGGCTGGTGCTACGTCGGCATGGCGCGCATCGTCCGCTTTCGCGCCGTGTGCATCCTGTTTGGCGGGCGCTGCAGATGCGGCATGGGTATCGGCGTGATGCCCATCTGCGGCTGCGCCGTGGGTATCTTGTTTCGCGGATGCGGGTGCAGCGGCGTGTGAGTCGCCGTGCTTGCTACCACTTTGCGAATCGGCATTCGTATCATGAGCGCCAGTCGATTGTTCGGCTGCGACAGCACTGGCCGCAGCAGCGCGATCGCGCGGACGTACACGTGTGGTGGGTGCAATCGACGCAGGTACCGCTGGCGCAGCATCGGCGTGATGATCAGCGCTGGCTTTAGCGTCGCCCTGCGCCTTTGCTTCTGCCTTCGGCTTTTTGCGCTTTGCTTTGCGCGCCACTGGCTTAGGTTCGTCCTTGCTTGCGGCTGCATCATGCGAGTCAGCAGCATGCGCATCTTTAGCAGGTGCGGTCTCCTTCGATGCCTCTTTGACTTCCTTAGCGTCTTTTGTAGCGTCTTTCGCAGCGTCTTTTGCAGCACCTTTTGCAGCACCTTTTGCCGCCTCTTTAGGCTCGGCTGCATGGGCATCTTTAGGCGCTGCGGAATGCGCATCCTTCGCCGGCGCAGCCTCCTTCGACGACTCTTTAGCTGGCGCAGCGTGTGCATCCTTGGCGGCGGGTGCGGGGTCACCCGCTGTCGCCTGCGCGCAAGCGAGTAGTAGGGTCAACGCGATAAAACCGAGTGTTTGCTTGAACATGATGGCAGTCCTTCGTTGAACGCCTCCCGCGTCGTCCACGGGATTATCAAAAACCTATCGAACCAAGGCAGGCAGGTGTTACGCCTGACCGGGTTTACAGATACTTCCTCATTGTCCATTATCGAATCGAGCGCGAATTTCTGGAGCCCGCGGGAAAAATAATCATCCGCAGCACTCATGATCCGGCGGCATCGATCCGATTAATCTGTGCGGATAGCCCGACTTTTAACATTTCGCGGGCAATTTTGATATTGTGCTTCACGCCGCCGCCGATCCAAGGTCATGTGCGGCTCATGTCACCAATAACAGGAGAACGTCATGTCAGACAAGATGCTTCAATCACTGGCGAGTGAACTGCACGCCGCTGACTGCCCGTGCTGCGCACACCTGACCGGTGTGCCTGGTACGACCTCACGCCGTCAATTCCTCGCGACCGGCGCTGCCGTTGTGGCAGGTGGTCTGATCGGTTTCATGCCGGGTCGTGCCAGCGCAGCAGGTGGTAACTACGAGGCGATGCTCGTCAACTGCATCGACCCTCGCTTTACGACACTGAGCTGGCAGTACATGGGCTTGCTCTCCGGTGTAGACCGCGAGAAGCTGGGCGATAACTACAGCCACTTCGTGATGGCCGGCGGCCCAATTGGCGCAGTACATCCGAAGTTCGCGCCTTGGCATAAAACCTACTGGGATAACCTCGAGATTAGCGTCGGCCTGCACAGCATCAAGCGCGTGGTGGCACTGACGCACCGCGATTGCGGCGCAGCCAAACTGGCTTTTGGTGCTGATAAGGTGGGTGACCGCGATACCGAGACCGTGTCGCATGCAGAAGCGCTGATGGCGTTCCGCAAAGAGGTGAATACACGGCATCCGAAGCTGTCGGTGATTACCGGCATCATGGATATCAAAGGCCGCGTCGACCTAGTCGGCTAAGAGCTGCTCTCGTTAGGCCGCTTGCGGCGTTGGCAGCAACTTGCCATCGAACTAACGAGAGAGGCTTCAAGTCTGCCACAGGGACGAAGTCCGTCCCTGAACCTTGTTACCGCTTCTCGACGAGCTTCACCAGGGTCAATAGCGTCTGGTTAATCGGCGTTGCGATGCCGTGCGCACGGCCACGCCGCACAACATAGCCATTCAGATAATCAATCTCATTGGGTTTGCCACGCGCGACATCTTGCGCTGTTGATGAGTATTGTCCTGCCATGGTCTGCGCAATACGACGAGTCGCGGCGTGGATGTCACCGGGAACAGTGATGCCATCGGCAGCCGCCACCAATAGGCACTCATCCACCACCGACGCCATTAACTCGCTCACGCCCTCGACCTCAACGAGTGCCGCATAAGGCTTTTGCGCCACCGCCGACAATGCGTTGTAGGCGCAGTTGATGATCAGCTTCGCCCATTGCGCACCGCGCACATCATCTGCCCGCTCGACCGGCACATCCGCATGCCCAAACATACTAGCGATCGATTCGCTCGCAGGTGAGTCGGCGATGACCAACTCGCCGCGACCGTAGTGTTTCAAATGGCCCGGGCCGGCCATCTCGGTGGCTACGTAGACGACCGAGGGGATTACCTGCTGCGGCAATACCGACCGAATAATTTCGGCGTTTTCGGCACCGTTCTGCAGCGACAGCAGCACCGCGTCCGGCTTGAGAAACGGTGCAATCTGCTGCGCGGTGCTTTTGCTATCTGTCGACTTCACACAGAACAGCACGACATCAGCATCCGCCACCGCACTGGCCTCGGTACTCGCCTCCAGCGTCACGTTCTCATCAAAGGTTTGCGTCTCAAGACGTAATCCGCTCTTGCGAACAGCGCCTACATGCAAGGGCCGACCGATCAAGGTCACCGCTTGCCCAGCCCGAGCAAGCATGCCTCCAAAATAGCAACCGACTGCACCTGCTCCTACCACTGCAAAACGCATCGCCTTCTCCAACACGATCTCCCGTATCTATCGTTGATGTTTTTAGGGATACCTATTCAGGCATCTCGCTAAAAACTTGCTGCGCAATCGCGAACGCAGCATTGGCAGCAGGTACACCGCAGTAAATCGCTGTTTGCAGCAGCGCTTCCTTGATCTGATCAACCGAGACACCGTTATTCCGAGCAGCGCGCAGATGCAGCTTCAACTCTTCCTCTCGGTTCAGCGCCACCATCATGCAGATTGTCATCAAGCTGCGGGTCTGGCGCGGTAAACCGGGCCGAGTCCAGATCTCGCCCCATGCATAGCGAGTGATCAGGTTCTGGAACTCTGCGTTGAAATCATTCACATTTGCCTGTGCGCGATCGACATGCTGATCACCCAGCACCGCGCGACGTACTGCCATCCCGTTTGCGTATCGCTGCTCGTCGTCCATGCTTACCTGCTCAGTGAAGTAAAAAATCAAGAAGCTGCTGCGTAAAACTTTGCGCGACTTCCCAGTTGGAGAGATGCGCCGCATTCAACTCGACATAGCGCGCACCCGTGATTGCCTTGGCGATAAATTCACCATGCTCTGGTGGTGTCGATGTATCGTGCCGTCCTGCAATCACCAGCGTCGGCCTTGTGATTCGGCTCAGTTCTGCGCGCTGATCCATATCACGTACGGCAGCGCAATTGGCAACATAGCCCTCAACCGAGGTCGCTGCCAGCATCGCTTTGACGCGCTCGACCTGCGTCGGTGCATGGCTTAAAAAGTCAGTCGTGAACCAGCGCTGAAGCACCGCAGGGATCACCGATTGCATGCCGTCCTGTCGCACTTGCGCGATGCGCGAATTCCACATCTCCGGCACGCCAATCGCCGCGCTGGTATTGCAGAGCACCAGCTTGTCGATATGATCCGACGCGTGAATACCCAGCCACATCCCGGTCATGCCACCCATGGAGAGACCGCAGAAATGTGCCCGCGTGATTTTCAAATGGTCGAGTAGCGAGACAACATCGGCACCGAGTTGTGCGATGGTGTACGGTCCGGGTGTAACTTCAGACTGACCATGACCGCGGGTGTCGTACCGCAGCACACGAAAATGCTCGAGCAGTGCGGGCATTTGGGGTGACCACATATCCAGCGTGGTACCCAGCGAATTCGACAGCACCAGTACCGGGGCATCGCTGTCACCCTCGATCTGGTAGTGCAGCTTGCCTTTTCCCGTATCGAGCATGGGCATACGTGTTTCTCCCGAGCGTGTGTAATGGTCGCGAAAAGCCATCAGGGCTTGCGCTGCTGATACGCCTCAAGTACGCGATCAACAAAACTACCCGCCTCACCAACGTAGCTGAGCGGATCGAACAACTGTACAAGCCGCTGCTTGGACAATACGCCGACAACCTCAGGTTCGGTTTGCAGTACCGTCAGCAAATCACTGTTTTCCGCATACGCCTTGTGACATGCGGCCTCGACGATCTGGTGCGCTTGCGCTCGACCTAAACTCGTTGCCAGCGCTAATGCCACGGATTCCGCCATCACCATACCGCGACTGGCATCGATGTTTTGGCGCATGCGCTCGGTATCCACGTGCAAGCCATCGATAACGCTGCGCAAATGTGCCAGCGCCGCCGCACTCAAAGACACGATCTCAGGCAAAGTTTCCCACTCGGACTGCCAACCACCAAGCGCGCGCTCATGTTCATTCGGCATGGCCGACAGCAAAGTTGCCACGAGTGCCGGCACCCGCGTCGCGGCCGATAAGACGGCAGCGCTGCCCACAGGATTGCGCTTGTGCGGCATGCTGGACGATCCGCCACGACCTGGCGCACTAAGCTCAGACAGTTCAGCGACCTCGGTCTGACTCATTAAGGAGATGTCACGCGCGATCTTGCCCAGCGTGCCGGTCAACATACCCAGTGTGGTGGCGCACTCAGCGAAACGGTCGCGGTGCGCGTGCCATGGCAAATGAGGTGTCGCTAAATCAAGCTCATGCGCCATCACTTGTACGACGGACGAAGCATGCTCACCAAGACTAGCGAGCGTGCCGCTCGCACCACCGAATTGCAGCACACACACCTGCTCGCGACAGGCCGTCAATCGCTGCTGATGCCGCAGCAGGGCATCCATCCAGCCCGCCAGCTTCATGCCGAACGTGATGGGCAAGGCATGTTGTAACCAGGTACGCCCGATCATGGGCGTGTCACGATAATGCTGCGCATGAACAGCGAGCGCGTCTATCAGTGCCGCCAGCTCATGCGTGATGATATTGATGGCCTCGCGCAGTTGCAGCACCCTACCGGTATCGATCACATCCTGACTGGTAGCGCCCCAGTGGACGTAGCGCGCAGCATCAACATCAATCGCGGCCACTGCCGCCGTCAGCTGCTTGACCATCGGGATCGCTATATTGCCGGCATCCCGCGCTGCAATCACCAACGAAGGTATGTCGATTTGATCTGCCTGACAGCAGCGCACCCAAGGATCTACCGCCGCTACAGGTATCACGCCTTTAGCTGCCAAGGCACGCGCCAGCGCTGCTTCAACATCCAGCATGCCTTGCAGTGTCGAGCGCGCAGAAAAAATTCGCTGCATCGCCTCGGTGGAGGAAATCGCCGAGGTCAGCGCAGTGCCAGGTAGAGAATATGTCACAAGTTAAATCTCGAAAAAAACGGTCTCGTTGCTTCCACCCATTGCGATTTGCCACAGGAAGCATCGTTCACGATTAGGATCCGGCTTGGCGATCAGGGTGTCGCGCCGCGCCGCTGGCACCTGCTGTAATACATAGTCTTTATCGTGCGCGTCACCAGAAAAATAAACACGCGTGACTAGTTGCTTCAATAGTCCACGCGCGAACACATTCACCACAATATGCGGTGCCTGCAGTCCACCATCAACACCGATGACGCGACCTGGCTTGATGGTCGAAAAATGAAAGCGCCCATCCGCATCTGTGGCGCAGCGTCCGAATCCCTGAAAACCCTTCGTCTGTTGTCGACCGTCTTCCGCATGCGCATACACCCCCTGCGCATCTGCTTGCCAGATTTCGATCAGGCCATCTGGCACCGCAATGCCTTCTGCATCGGTTAATTGTCCCTCGATCAGCACGTGCTCACCGGGGGTATCCGCGCTGACCAGCTGAGTGCTGCTCAGCCAGTCGAACCCGATATGCAGGTAAGGGCCAACCGTTTGGGAGGGTGTGAGTCCATATCCCATCTCAACGCTCCATTGGGGTTGCATCACGACCGCGCAGCACGATATCGAAGCGCAATCCGAGCGCATGCTCGGGCTCAGTTAGGTTCAGATCGAATGTCGACACCATCCGATCACGCGCACCTTCGGGCACGCTGTTATAGATCGGATCCAGCGCCAGTAAAGGGTCCCCCGGAAAGTACATCTGCGTTACCAGTCGAGTGGCGAAGGCATTTCCAAATAATGAAAAATGAATATGCGCCGGGCGCCATGCATTGGGATGATTGCGCCAAGGGTAAGCGCCCGGGCGAATGGACACGAAGCGATAAAAACCATCAGCATCCGTCATAGCACGACCGGTACCCGTGAAATTCGGATCGAGCGGCGCATCATGCTGATCACGCTGATGAAGGTAGCGCCCGGCGGCATTGGCCTGCCACACCTCGATCAAAGTTTCCGGGACAGGACGACCGTCTTCATCCATCACGCGACCGCACACCAAGATGCGCTCACCGATCGGCTCGCCAGCATGCTGCCGAGTTAAATCTGCATCTGCGGGGCTCACCCGATCACGCCCAAACACCGGGCCGGTGATTTCTGACAGCGACTGCGGTAGCAGTACCAAAGGCTGGCGCGGTGCGCGCGTGACGGTCGATGCGTAGTCGGGGTAAAGGTACTCAGAGTGGCTACCAGGCGCTGGCCGCCGGTAAGGCGTTGGGGCGGACATGTTGCAATCCTCGTCTCGAGACAGTTTGTTATCGGTATGTCGTGAATTGTCGCTGATGACGAGCGAATTGGGAAATGTTGAAACCTCCCCGGTGTTTTGCCGGACTTGTCTGTAGTCACAAGATCGAACTCAGCATGGAATGGTCTCGCGCGGTTTAAAGACCCCCAATGTGTCAGAACGACGCCACACAAATAGCCGAATTCCTTCGGATGGGAATCCGGACCATACGCGCCGGACACAAAGAATTGTCAGAAAGCTATCGAACTGCATTACGGTTGAGCAATGCCATTGAAGAAGTCTGGCTGTCAGTGCAGACCACCGAGCATGCAAACCGAATAACCGCCAACTTTAGCTAGCCACCTACCCATGCAGAATACTGTCAGCAACACCACTGAAGATGCCCCTAAAACGCCACAAAGTAAGCCACCTGCATCTGTAACCACATCCGCAGCAGATAAAGACCTTGAAATTGACGCAGAGACCGACCTTGAAACAGATCCAGATACAGAAGTGGATATGGATGTGGATGCAGATCCAGAAGTCGAAGTAGAAGTAGATGCAGATGCAGAACTAGACCCGGAAGCAGCACCCACAGCGCCAGCAAAGCCGCTCTCCATCGCGGAGCAAATCAACGCGTTGACCGACCCGAGCTTCATGACCTCGCTGGCGCGCGGGCTGGCAGTCATCAAGGCCTTCAGCGATCACCGGCGCGCCATGACGATCGCTCAGCTTAGCCAGAAAACCGGCATCCCTCGCGCCGCTGTACGGCGCTGCCTCTACACACTCAAGCAACTCGGCTATGCCGACTCTGAAGCGAATAACTTCTTTCTAAAGCCGGCTATTCTGGCTTTGGGTTATGCGTTTTTATCGTCCACGCCACTCACAGTGGCTGCACAGCCTTATTTGAACGACTTGAGCCGTCGCCTGAAAGAGTCATGTGTGCTCGCGGTACTGGAACAAAACGAGGTGATGTATGTGGCGCGCTCACACACTTCGCGCGTGCTCTCGTTGGCACTCAATACCGGCAGCCGATTACCTGCCTACTGCACTGCGATAGGGCGCGTACTTCTGGCTGGTCTATCGGCAACTCAACTCGATCGATATTTTGCTTCGGTCGTGCTGACACCGCATACCGAGCGAACCGTCGTCTCAGAGCAAAAACTACGCGATATCTTGTTTGAAGTCCGGCAGCGTGGCTTCGCTGTCGTCGAGGAAGAATTGGAGATAGGCCTGCGCTCTATTGCCGTACCGGTGCGTGGCGCCTCGGGTGCCACAGTCGCAGCACTCAGTATCGGGGCGCAGGTGGGACGCATCTCACGCGATCAGATCGAGGACTTGTTCCTGCCATCGCTACTCAACGCTTCCAACGAAATCTGCCTGCTACTACCCTAATCATCTATCCCGCCAAGCCAAAGGTAGTGCAAGCCCCTTGCGAGTGGTCTTGCACTATCTTTGGCGCTGCCATGTATCTATCGAGCGAAGCAGCCAAATGCTGGGGGATTGCCATTCTGAACAAGCGCCCCGGAGAGAAAACCCCAGCCAACTTATAATCCTTGTCTTAGCGCATGTGTAGGCCGCTGATCACGCCGCACAACAAACGCGGATGACGCCACTGTCGTCTGCAATAACGATAACAAGGCCTCACGGCCCGCCGAGACAAGACAATGAAAACTCAGGTTGCCATCATTGGCGCTGGCCCCTCTGGCCTGCTGCTTGGCCGCTTACTCGACCTTCAGGGTATTGCCAACATCATTATCGAGGCCAAGTCGGCCGAGTATGTGCTCTCCAGAATTCGCGCCGGCGTGCTGGAGCAAGGAACCACGGATTTGCTCCGTACCGCTCAGGTGAGCGAGCGTATGGATCGCGAAGGTATGGTGCATGATGGCTTTGCGCTGTCATTCGCCAGCGAATTGCGGCGTGTCGATGTTAAAAAATACTCAGGCGGTAAAACTGTTTTGGTCTACGGCCAGACCGAGGTCACCAAAGACCTGATGGCGGCGCGTACCGCCTCAGGCGCCACTCAGTTCTACAACGCAGAGCAAGTGACATTGCATGACACTGACAGCGACCATCCGTCTGTTAGCTTCATGCACCAAGGATCGCGTCACCACATCCACTGCGACTACATTGCCGGCTGCGATGGCTTCCATGGTGTATCGCGCCAGTCCGTGCCGAGTGAGCGCATACAGTTGTTTGAACGCGTTTACCCGTTTGGTTGGCTCGGTATCTTGTCGCGCACGCCGCCGGTTGCCCATGAACTGATCTACGCTCACCATGAGCGAGGCTTCGCACTGTGCAGCATGCGCTCGGATAACTTGTCACGCTACTACGTGCAGTGTTCGCTGGACGATCGTGTCGAGGACTGGTCAGACCAGCGCTTCTGGGATGAGCTGGTGTGTCGGCTACCCGAGGAAAGTACCCGCCACCTTGTCACTGGCCCGTCGATCGAAAAGAGCATTGCACCTTTGCGCAGCTTCGTCGCCGAGCCGATGCAGTTCGGGCGACTTTTTCTGGTGGGAGATGCCGCGCATATCGTTCCGCCCACGGGTGCCAAAGGACTGAACCTCGCCGCCAGCGATGTCTATACCCTCTACCACTTGCTGCGCTTGCGCTACACGGCCGGGCGAGAAGACCTTATGCAGAACTACTCATCGATCTGCCTGCGCCGTGTCTGGAAGGCAGAGCGCTTCTCGTGGTGGATGACCTCGCTGCTGCACAAGTTCTCGGATGATCCATTCGGCCGCAAGATTCAGGAAGCTGAACTTGCCTATTACACAAGCTCAGAAGCGGGTCTAGCCACCATCGCCGAGAACTATGTCGGCTTGCCGTATGAGGCGATCGAGGCGTAAACCACAGCACGCCGATGGTTTGCCAGGTGGAATTACTGGTCGGGATGAGATAGAGTCGGGGCACGCCTATTGGTTGACACGATGACAACGACCATCCCTTTCACACCCACCCCCCTGACCCTGACCGGCCTGCGGGAGAGTTGCTCTACGTGCAGCATGCATCAACTCTGCTTGCCGATGGGCTTGGGCGAATCTGATCTGGAAAAACTCGACCAGATCATCGGGCGGCGGCGTAAGGTGCGCAAAGACACGCTGCTCTACCGTATGGATGATCCCTTCACTAATCTGTATGCGATTCGACTCGGTCATTTCAAAACCTATCAGATCACACCTTCGGGTGAGCAGCAGGTGACCGGGTTTCAGATGGGGGGTGAATTGCTCGGGATGGACGCCATCAGTACGGATCGTCATCACTGCGACGCCATGGCGCTGGAAGATAGCGAAGTATGCGAAATCCCCTTCCCTCGTTTGGAGGAATTGTTCAGCACAATTCCCACGCTGCTGCACCATTTCCACCGCATGATGAGCCGCGAAATTACGCGCGAGCAGAATGTGATGCTATTGCTCGGCAATATGCGCGCGGAGCAGCGCTTCGCTGCTTTTCTGGTGAACCTTGCCTCGCGCTATGCGGCACGCGGCTATTCGTCCACCGAGTTCCAGTTGCGTATGTCGCGCGAGGAAATCGGCAATTATCTAGGGCTGACGATTGAGAGTATCAGCCGCATGCTTTCACGCCTGAAGAAACAAGGCCTGCTGCGCGTCGCGAATCGGGAAATTGAATTACTCCAGCCCGAACGACTGCGCGCGATCGCAGCAGGGACTGAGCCTAGCGACCCGTCCTAGGCATCCGTTCGAGGCTTTCAGAATGGCGGATGAGGGTTCTCTGTTCTAACTAGATACATGCTGATCATGCTTGCGATCGCGCAGATGGTCCAGAAAAAGAAAAACCCAAGGGTATATGCCGCAATCGGCGGCATACCGACATGACCACCGACCAGCATCAGGTCGGAGGGATCAAAGACCGAGAAGAACAAGC
>JAIXQV010000213.1 GCA_027485535.1 Oxalobacteraceae bacterium
ATGGTGTACAGCGTGTTAATGACAGCACTACTGAGTGGTTCGGCAATACGTGGTGCACTCGTTATGCTCGCCTTTGGTCTCGGTACGCTGCCGCTGCTGTTCACTATGGGGTTGGCCGGCACTTCGATACAGCCGCTACTGCAACGTCCATCGGTACGCCGTGTCGCTGGCTTGGTGGTGCTCAGCTTCGGTGTAGCAGGCTTGGTTCGGGTCGGCATGGGCGTATCCAACGTCTGGCTCGATACACTGTGCATTACACCCGCTGTGCATTGATGCCTAAGACGATGGACACCGCAGCTCGACCCACCCTGCAATCATCAGACTGTTTTCATTGCGGCTTGCCGGTGCCCGCGGGTAGCCGATGGTCGGTGAAGATTGATGCTGTCGAGCAGCCCATGTGCTGCCCGGGATGCGAGGCGGTTGCACAGTCGATTGTCGACAATGGACTGACCGATTTCTACCGTACCCGACAAAGCCTGCCGCAGGGCGTGACTGAGACAATCCCACAGGCGCTCAAGCTGTATGACCTTCCTGAGCTTGCCGCACAGTTCACCCGCGCTGATGGTGGCGCTGAGGCCACGCTCTCGATTGAGGGTATTCGTTGCGCTGCATGCGTGTGGCTGATCGAGCGTCGTTTGGCGCAGGTACCCGGGCTGACCGCCGCTCACTTGAACGTCGCCACCGAGAAGCTGCAAGTACGCTGGGATGCATCGCAATGCAAGCCGAGCGATGTTTTGCAAGCAGTTCATGAAGTGGGATACAAAGCCTATCCCTTCGATCCGATACAGCATGGCGAGCTGTTGCGTAAAAATTCACGGCAGCTATTCAAGCGCTGGTTCGTCGCCGGGCTATCGATGATGCAGGTGATGATGTACGCGGTACCCGCCTATCTCACAGAAGATGGCGGCATCGAGCCCGAGATGGCGCAGCTGATGCGATGGGCGAGTCTGTTGCTGACCGTGCCTGCCGTGTTTTACTCGGCCTCACCTTTCTTCAAAGGTGCACTCGCCGATCTGCGTCAGCGACGGCTTGGCATGGATGTGCCGGTGGCATTAGGCATCGCTACCGCGTTCATGGGTAGCTTGTATGCCACAGTGCTCAACCAGGGTGATGTGTACTTCGACTCGATCACCATGTTTGTGTTTCTGCTGCTGGGTAGTCGTTATCTTGAGCTGCTGGCACGGCGAAGAGCAGCCTCATCGCTGGAGCGCTTGCAGCATGCTTTACCGGATGCTGCCTGGTTGTTGAAAGCTTTTCCCAATGATCGAAGCACTACCCAGGTGGCAGCAACGCAGTTGCAAGCCGGTGATGTGGTGCTGGTCAAGCCGGGCGAACCCGTGCCAGCGGATGGTGTCATTCTTGAAGGTGAGACAGCCATTGATTTGTCTTTACTCACCGGCGAAAGCAAGCCCCAATCTAAACAAGTGGGGGCGATGGTAGCTGGCGGTGCCCTCAACCTGAGCGCACCTATCTGTGTTCGTGTCGATAAGGTCGCCAAGGACAGCACGCTCGCTGCCTTGATCCGTTTGATCGAGCGCGCTGGCCAAGGCAAGCCGGTGATTGCGCAGTGGGCGGATCGCGTCGCTGCCTGGTTTGTTGCTGGCTTGCTGTTACTCGCGCTTGCGGTATTCATGTTTTGGCTTTGGCATGATGCATCGCGTGCGTGGCCAGTCGCGATTGCCGTGTTGGTGGTCTCATGTCCCTGCGCGCTATCGCTTGCCACACCATCGGCGCTGGCGGCTGCGACCAACCGCTTGTTGCATCAGGGCGTGCTGGTGATACAGCCGCATGTACTCGAGACCTTGCATCGCGCGACCCATGTGGTGTTCGACAAGACCGGTACCTTGACCGAGGGGCGGCCAGTAATCCGACAGCTCAGTACGCTTGGTACGCATACCGAGGCACGGGCACTGCACATCACCGCCGCACTCGAAGCAGGGAGTGCGCACCCGATTGCACATGCATTCAAAAACTTCGCCAGTAACGACGTGCAGGTGGCGAATACCGTATTTGTCCACGGGCAGGGCATAGAGGGGCAGATTGATGGCAAGGCATACCGTATCGGTCATGCGCAGTTTGTCGCTGCCTTAGCGGGCGATATACCAGTGCAGCCATCGGCTGCGGGCGTGACTGAAATTTATCTAGGCACTGAGCGTGAATGGATTGCGCGCATCGCACTCGAAGATGGCATCAAGCCCGAAGCAAAATCCATCATCGCCTGGTTCAAGGCCCGTGGCCTGAAAGTCATTCTGCTATCGGGTGACACATCAGACATCGCGCAAGCAGTAGGCTCGGCGCTCGACATGGATGCGGCGTATGGCGACAGGCTACCGGACCACAAAATGGCATTTGTTCAGGATTTACAGCAGCAGGGTGCGACGGTGGTGATGGTCGGTGATGGCATCAATGACGCGGCTGTCTTGCGTGCGGCAGATGTTTCATTCGCGGTGGGCTCGGGTGCCGCGTTGGCGCAGTCGCATGCAGACGCTGTGTTGTTGTCAGCAGGCCTGGTGTCGCTACGCGATGCGGCAATGGCCGCCGATGCCTGTATGCGGGTGATTCAACAAAATCTGGCCTGGGCTACTCTGTACAATTTGGCGGCAATACCGGCAGCGGCAATGGGTGTGTTGAGCCCGTGGATGGCAGGTGTAGGCATGTCGGCCAGCTCTGCGCTGGTGGTGCTGAATGCTCTACGGCTGCAGCGCCCGCGTCGCACTTAAGAACCGATCTCATTAGGCCGCATGCGGCGCTGAAGCCTTGCCATCGACCCAACGAGACCGGTTCTTAATACACTTGTACCTCACAGGATCATGGAATCACTTTATCTGTTGATACCCCTCTCGGTCGCGATTGTTTTCTTTGCACTTTGGATTTTCTTCAAGGCGATGGATAGCGGCCAGTTCGACGATCTGGAGGGCCCGGGCATGCGGATTCTTCAGGACGACGATCGTGTGCATGATGAAGCACACCCCTCAGAAAGCAATAACAAGAAATAAGGCAGATAGAGCTTATCTGGCCTTCCGGCCGTTTTTGACTCAGGTCAAGGAATTTAAGGCCTCGGGAACGTAACCTCCGCCCGGATTTGTCCTAATCCGTCTTTCTTTCCAGAGGAGTTCCCGTGGACACAGCACAAAACTACAACTACCGCGTGGTCAAGCAGTTCGCGATCATGACGGTGGTGTGGGGCGTGGTGGGTATGCTGGTAG
>JAIXQV010000165.1 GCA_027485535.1 Oxalobacteraceae bacterium
GAAGAGTCTCGAACTCTCGACCTCAACCTTGGCAAGGTTGCGCTCTACCAACTGAGCTACTCCCGCGTCGCGAATAAAACCAATGCGTTTTACGACAGACCCGAGATTATAGCTTGGCTGAAAATTTTGTCAACCGGCAGCAACTCTCGGCTAGCTTGACTCGTGCCGCTCCTTGATCATCGGCCAGGCCTTGCGCAAGTAGTAAAACATCGACCACAGGGTGAGAACAGCGGCCGCATCCAGCAGCCTTTGCCCGAGTAGCAGCGTCGGTACAAACCCAAGAAGCGGCTCGCCATACAGCAGCATGGGTATCGCCACCATTTGTGCCGCCGTCTTAACCTTGCCGAGTGAGCTGACTGCCACCGATTTAGCAGCACCGATCTGCGCCATCCACTCGCGCAGCGCCGAGATGGCAATCTCGCGGCCAATGATGATGAAAGCGATGATTGCGTTGGTGCGACCCAGCTGCACCAGCAGTATCAAGGCGCCGGCAACCATCAACTTATCAGCCACCGGATCAAGAAACGCACCGAAGGCGGAGGTCTGGTTCCACCGTCGCGCCAGATAACCATCAAACCAGTCTGTCAGCGCAGCGACAATGAAAATCGTAGTCGCAGCCACCCCGCGATCGTACATCGTCATCCAGTGATCCGGCAGGAAGAACACCCCCACCACGAGTGGGATGAGTGCCACGCGCAGCCAAGTCAGTAGGATCGGTATGTTGAGAGGCATGCGCGGATAGAAGAGGTAACTGCTCGCGATTGTAATTCAATGTAGCTGCCGGTAGATGTCCTCGGCGAGTTGGCGTGAAATGCCCTCGACTGAGGCCAGGTCGTCGATGCTGGCATCCATCACGCCCCTGATCCCGCCGAAGCGGGCTAGCAGTTTTTGGCGACGTTTCGGGCCGATGCCTTCGATCTCTTCCAGCCGCGAGGTCTGGCGGGCTTTAGCGCGTTTGGCGCGCATGCCGGTAATCGCAAACCGATGCGCCTCATCACGAATCTGGGCCACCAGCATCAGCGCGGCGGATTCCTTGCCCAGCTCAAGCGGGCTACGGCCATCGGCGAAGATCAGCGTCTCTAGGCCCACCTTGCGCCCCTCTCCTTTAGCGACGCCGACGATCAGGCTGATATCGAGCCCTAGCTCGGCCAGCACCTGTCGCGCCATCTCGACCTGCCCTTTGCCACCATCGATCAACACCAGATCGGGCATCACGCCATCGCCATTCGCCACTTTTTCATAACGACGCATCAGCACTTGCCGCATCGCTGCGTAGTCGTCGCCCGGGGTAATGTCGTTGATGTTGTAACGCCGGTAGTCACCGCTCTGCATCTGGTGATGATGGTAGATAACGCACGACGCTTGCGTGGCCTCGCCCTGGGTATGGCTGATATCGAAACACTCGATACGAAGCGCATCCAGATCGGCACTGTCCATACCGAGCGTCTCTGCCAGCGCTCGGGTGCGCGATTGCTGCGAGCCCTGCTCGGCCAGCACACGCGCCAGTGCAATCTGCGCGCCCTTCTCCGCCATCTGCTGCCAATCGCGGCGCTTGCCCTGCGGCTGAAACACCAGCTGTATGCGGTGCCCGCATTGCTCCATCAAGGCTACCATCAGCTCGGGGTCGTCGAGCTCGATGTTCAGGATCAACACACCGGGAATAAACTTGTCAGCATAGTGCTGCGCGAGGAAAGCTTTGAGCACCTCTTGGTCGACGCTACTGTCAACTGCGAGTGCCATATCGACTTGCGTCGGAAAGTAAGCGCGGTCCCCCAAATGCCGACCACCCCGCACCATCGCCAGATTGACGCAGGCGCGGCCACCCTGCACAACGACGGCGATGATATCGATATCGGTATCACCGACGGTTTCCATACTCTGCTGATGTAGCACGCGTGATAGCGCAGTAATCTGATTGCGCACAACCGCTGCCTGCTCGAATTTCAGCTCGGCGGAAAAAGCATGCATCTTGCGCTCGAGCGTATCCATGAGCTCGGTTTGTCGGCCACGCAAAAACTGCGCTGCATTGTCGACATCGACCGCATAATCTGGCTGGCTGATGAAGTTGACGCAGGGCGCGCTACAGCGATGAATCTGGTGCAGCAGACAAGGTCGGGTACGATTCTGAAACACCGAGTCTTCGCAAGTACGCAGCAGGAAGATTTTTTGCAGAATCTCCATCGACTGCTTGACTGCCCAGGCGCTTGGATAAGGCCCGAAGTACTGGCTCTTTTTATCAACCGCGCCGCGGTAGTACGACATACGCGGAAATTCGCCCGCTGATAGCTTGAGATAGGGGTAAGACTTATCGTCGCGGAACAGAATGTTGTAGCGCGGCTGCTGGGTCTTGATCAGGTTACTTTCCAGGATCAGCGCTTCCGCTTCGCTACGCGTGACGGTGGTCTCGAGACGCATGATGCGCTCGACCATCATGGCCGTCCGCGGGCTGGCTAGATTTTTTTGAAAATAACTTGAAACGCGTTTTTTTAGGTCGCGCGCTTTGCCGACGTAGAGTAGTTTGTCTTGGGCATCAAAGTAACGATACACGCCCGGCAAGTGCGGCAGTTGCGTGACTTCTTCGAGAAGCGCAGCACGTGGATCCGGTGGGTTGTTGGTGTCGTCCATCAGATAGATAACCGTCGTCGCTAGTGCTTAAAATTCATGGATCCCGGCCTGTGCCGGGATGACGCCTCAAAGAGCCTCGACCCCTCAAATGTCATTCCGGCGCAGGCCGGAATCCAGTCACTCATCATCCGAGCGATTTCACTAATCCACACGCAGCTTTATAAACAGGATCCGCCTGCAGCTCATCCCACGTCTTGGCCGGCGATGTCGGCACCAACGCCGCAATGCGCGCCGCCGAACGCTTCGCATCAATCGCCACCGTGGGATCCAAGCCTGCCAGTAATTGATCAGCCTTGTCCGGCGAATTACACACCAGCACCATGTCACAGCCCGCTTTCAAAGCCGCATGCGCGCCTTGCACGACATTGCCCGCCACACTGGCGCCTTCCATTGATAAATCGTCGCTGAAGATCACGCCCTCAAAACCCAACTCATGACGCAGCAGGCTTAGCCACTTGTGTGAGAAACCTGCCGGTTGGCTATCAAAAAACGGATAAATCACATGCGCCGGCATCACCGCCGACAAACTCATGCCCAACCAGCCGTAGGGCGCGGCATCTTCTTTCAGAATATCTTTCGGATCGCGCTCGTCAACCGGAATCGCAATATGCGAATCGGCCGCAACGAAACCATGTCCGGGAAAATGCTTGCCGCAGTTCGCCATGCCTGCTTGCAGCAATCCATGATTGATATTTTTTGCGAGCATCGTGACCACACGCGGATCGCGATGAAATGCACGATCGCCGATCACCTCAGACGGGCCATAGTCAAGATCGAGTACGGGCGTGAAGGATAAATCCACACCGCAGGCACGCAACTCGGCTGCTAGTACGTAACCAAGCGCAGTAGCCACCTTGCAGGACTCGAGCACATCGCGATCCCATAACTGACCGATGCTGCGCATGGCAGGTAAGCGAGTGAAGCCGTCGCTACGGAAGCGTTGTACACGGCCACCTTCATGATCGACAGCGATCAAGATACCAGGGCGTGCAGCATGAATCTCTGTGCACAGCGCAGTCACCTGCGCACGGCTCTCATAGTTACGCGCGAACAGAATCACGCCACCGGTCAGCGGATGATGCAAACGCCGCAAGTCTTCATCTGACAAGGACTTACCCACCACATCCAGCATCACCGGCCCTAGCGGCTGTACAGCAGTACTCATAGTTTCTCCACGATGACAAAAGCAACCGCGTATTCTGCCTCATCACTAATCGACACTTGCGCGCTGATGCAATGCGTTTGCATGAAATCGGTCAATGCGCCACTGGTCACAACAATAGGCTTACCACTCGGTGCGTTGAGGATTTGCGCTGAGCGCCAGGTCATGGGCATCCGCATACCCAGACCAATCGCTTTCGAGAACGCTTCTTTGGCAGCAAAGCGCGTCGCCAGAAAGCGCAGCCCGCGAGTCTCGACCTTGGCTTTGCGGCGAAGGTATTTTTCCATTTCCTGCGGCCCGAGTATGCGCTGCGCAAAACGGTCGCCATGCCGCGCTACCGCTGCGGCGATACGATCAATTCGGATAATGTCTGTACCAAGCCCGAAGATCATGCGTGCAGTGCGGCGTGTCTAGTCTGGGTCATGATCGCTTTCATTTCGCGCACGGCATTTTCCCAACCAACAAATACCGCATGCGCGACGATGGCATGGCCGATGTTGAGCTCGGCGATCTCGAGTATGGCGGCAATCGCTTGCACATTGGTGTAATGCAGGCCGTGGCCTGCGTTTACCTTCAAGCCCTGTCGAACACCTGCAGCAACGCCGGCGCGAATACGCTCGAGCTCTCGCTGCTGCTCATCACCCTCGGTGTCGGCGTAGCGCCCGGTGTGTAGCTCAATGACAGGCGCACCAGCCTCCGCCGAAGCGCGAATCTGCTCTGCGTCGGCATCAATAAACAATGAGACTCGAATCCCCGCTTGCGCGAGCCGAGCGCAGGCGCGCGTTACATCATCGTAAAAACGGATCACGTCCAGCCCGCCTTCGGTGGTCACTTCATTACGGCGCTCGGGCACTAAGCAAACATCCTGCGGCTGTATACGACACGCGA
>JAIXQV010000172.1 GCA_027485535.1 Oxalobacteraceae bacterium
AAGGGATCAGTTGCAGCGCGGTTTTTTTTTTTTTAATAACCAAGGTATGCCCGGCGTTATGACCGCCCTGAAAGCGCACGACACCTTGCGAGTGATCAGTCAGCCAATCGACGACCTTGCCTTTACCTTCATCGCCCCACTGCGTGCCGATGACTACGACGTTTCTAGCCATGATGATTCAGTCTCTTATGATTGCCGCCATCAACGTAGCGGCTTGATGATGAGCTTTCCGTTTTCTTCAACAATCTCGCGATCACAATCGAACTCCTGCGGATCATGCGGATGTCCCGGGAGATGTTGGATCACGATCTCACCCTGCTGGCGCAACTCGGCAATAAAGGCCTGAAGCACTACATCCTGTCGCCATGGCGCACTGATCGCGGGCACGGGTGGCGTCACCGGCAACAGGCCCACAATCTCGCGCAAATCCATGGAGAACCCAGTAGCGGGCCGGGCGCGGCCAAAGGCCTCGCCAACCTCGTCGTAGCGTCCACCGCGCGCGACCGCATTCGGCAAGCCGGGGACGTAAATCGCAAAGGTCACACCGCTTTCATACTGGTAGCCTGACAGATCTGCCAGATCGATATTGACGCGCGCTGCTCCAGCGGACTCGGCAAGCTGCGCCAACTCCTCGAGCGCAACGCCAATTGCCTTCTTGGCCGGCAGCTGCTGTTTCGCCGACTGCAACACCTCTTCCCCACCCCGCAGCGAGCTAAGCGCCAGTATGGCCTCACGCGTCGGGCTACTGTAACGCTGCAGCCATGAGCGCAGTGCCGGCATATCCTTTGAACGCAGCAGGCCGATCAGTGCCGAGCGATCGCGCTTGGCCAGAGCGTCGTCCTCGATCACCGCGTCGAGGATGCCGGCGTGTGAAAGATCCAGCGTCAGGTCTGACAAGCCTGCCAACTTTAGCGAGGCCAGCGCCAGCGCCTGTATCTCGATGTCGGCTTCGAGCCCGGCATGACCATAGATCTCGGCGCCGACCTGCAGCGGCTCGCGCGTGGAGTGAAAACCGGAAGGCCGTGTGTGCAGTACCGCGCCTGCGTAGCATAGGCGGACGACCCCAGGACGGTTCAGCAGATGCGCATCGATTCGCGCCACCTGAATCGTCATATCCGCCCGCACCCCCATGGTCCGGCCGGAGAGCTGGTCAACCAACTTGAACATGCGCAGGTCCAGATCCTGGTCTTGCACCGGCATCAGGGACTCAAGGTACTCCAACATCGGTGGCGCGACCAGCTCATAGCCATAGCTACGGAAATGGTCGAGCAAGGCACGACGCACCTCTTCGGTCTTACGCGCCTCGGACGGCAAGACATCAGCAATATTCTCGGGTAGCAGCCAGTTCGGCATCGGGGATCAGGCCGGGAGGGGCAAAAGATGGAAAGCGAGCAGGAGCATACCAAACAGCATCGCTACCAGTCCGAAAAACCGAATCTGGCCATCAGAAAGTTGCGCTATTTGCAGGAAAGTCTGCCGCCAGCGGCGCGGCGCCAGCAGGGGAAGTAAGCCCTCCAGCACAAAAAGCAGGCCGAGCGCGACCATGAAGGAGTAGCCCACCGCCTGCCTTATTTCTTCGCGCCGCCAGGGGTCTTGAAGTACCTGAGGAACTCCGAATTCGGGTCGATCAGCAGCACATCGCTACGCGTCTTGAAGCTATCTTTGTAAGACTCCAAGCTACGCGTGAATTTGTAGAACTCTGGATTCTTGCCGAAAGCGTCAGAGTAGATGCGGGCCGCTTTGGCATCACCATCGCCGCGGATTGCCTCGGCCTGACGGTAGGCATCTGCCAGTATCACGATGCGTTGACGATCAGCGTCAGCCCGGATCTTCTCGGACTCAGCAGCACCGGTCGAACGCAACTCATTGGCCACCCGGACGCGCTCCGATTTCATACGCTCGTATACCGAGTTGTTGATCTGCTCGACGTAGTCGACACGCTTTAAACGCACATCTAGAATTTGCGCACCGATCTGCGTGGCCTCGGTAGCCACTTTGGTTCGTATGGCATCCATCACCTTGCCGCGCTCGCCGGAGATCACTTCACGCACGGTCCGCTTGGTAATCTCTTCATTCAGTGAGGCCTTGACGATCTGCGCCATTCGGTCCTGCGCACGGCGCTCGTCACCACCAAACGAGACGAAGTACAGCTTCGGATCGGATATCCGCCATTTAACAAAGGCATCGACCAGAATATTTTTCTTCTCTGCCGTGATAAAGCGATCTGGCTCGGGGGTGTCGAGCGTGAGGATGCGCTTATCAAGGAACATCACATTCTGGAAAGGCGGCGGCAACTTGAAATGCAGCCCGGGGTCTTTGATGACCTGCTTGACCTCACCCAGCGCGAACACAATCGCGAACTGGCGCTGATCGACAACGAACAAGGTCGATGACAAGATGGCCAGCGCAATCAGGCCGGCGATGACATAAGAGATCAGGCGACTCATCAGCGACTCTCCCGATCACGCAAGCTACGCTCGCGGTTTCTATCCACTCTTCCCTCGCTCAGCGGGGGCTCATTGCTTGCCGCTGGCGGCGCGGCAGCAGTTGCTGGCGCTGTCATTCCGGCGGCAGCCTCTGCTGCGGTCTGAGCAATCAATTTATCGAGCGGCAGATAAATCATGCTGTTATTACTTTTTGTGTCGACCATGATTTTGGTCGTACTAGCAAAAATCTGCTGCATCGCTTCAATGTAGAGTCGGTCTCGCATCACAGCCGGTGCGCGCTGGTACTCCACCAACACCTTGTTGAAGCGAGCTGCCTCACCCTCAGCATTGGCGACTACACGTGCCCGGTAACCCTCGGATTCTTGCATCAAGCGTGAAGCTGCACCGCGGGCTTTGGGAACCACATCATTCGCGTAGGCTTGGCCTTCGTTCTTTTGACGCTCACGGTCTTGCCCGGCCTTCACCGCATCATCAAAGGCTGCTTGCACTTGCTCCGGCGGCTGAACAGCCTGCATGGTGACATTGGCCACCAACACGCCGGTTGCGTAACGATCGAGAATCTGCTGCATCAGCGCGCTGGTATCAAATGCAATTTTCTCGCGCCCCTCGTACAACACAAAATCCATCTTGGCTTTACCAACCACTTCACGGATCGCCGTCTCAGCCACCTGCTTGACTGTCTCTTCCTGATCGCGGTTGTTAAACACCCAAGCCGAGGCATCCTTCAAACGGTACTGCACCGCGAATTGGATATCGATGATGTTCTCATCGTCAGTCAGCATCAAGGACTCGCGCGCGAGCTTATTTCGGACGTTGCTGCGGTAGCCGATCTCGACCGTGCGAACTTGCGATAAGTTGACGGTCTCCTGCGTCTGAATTGGATAAGGCCAGCGCCAGTTGAAGCCAGGTTGTGCCGAGTGACTGTATTTACCAAACGTCAGCACAATGCCCGTTTGACCTTCTTGGACGATGAAGAATCCGCTGACCAACCAGAGAAAGAAAATCACCGCGCCGGCCACGCCAGCGCTTATGCCGGCGTTGCGCGCGTCGTCGTCGCCATCATTGGAAGAACCGCCGCCCGCACCGCCGCCGCCTTTACCGCGCAGAAGCCGGTTGATTCTTTGGTTGAATTCTCGCCAAAGCTGATCGAGATCAGGCGGGCCGTCATTCGGCCGACCGGTTTGACGAGGCTCTTTTCCATCATTGCCCTCAGAACCGCGTCCCCAACGAGGATCATTGAGGGAGAAGATGAGGCCGAGTTTTTTTCTTATTGATCCGAGCATGCCGTGGTGTTTTGCGGTCGGTGAGAGTGCTGTACGCAAGTAGCGATCGCGCTGCGTAGCAAGTTAATGCCTTCGCCGGTTCTCGCACTGACAAAAACGCGTCGAATTTTATCATATTCATCATATTCCACGCTGGGCGCATGCCCCGCAAGATCAATCTTGTTCCAGACAAGAATCTGGGGAATGTGATCAGCGCCAATCTCTGCCAGTACCTCGTTCACCTGGACGATCTGCTCGTCTCGAACCGGGCTGGCCGCATCCACCACATGGAGCAGTAAATCAGCATGAATCGTCTCCTCGAGGGTGGCACGGAAGGCTGCCACCAGTTGCGTTGGAAGCTCCCGAATGAAGCCAACCGTATCCGACAGTACGATGTTACCGGCCTCGCCTAGGTGCATTCGGCGCGAGGTTGTGTCGAGCGTTGCAAACAACTGATCTGCCGCGTACACGCCGGCTTTTGTCATGTTGTTGAATAGCGTGGACTTGCCGGCATTGGTATACCCCACCAGCGATACAGAAAATGTTGAGCTGCGCTCTCGCGCTCGGCGCTGAGTGAGACGCTGCCGCTGTAGCTTTCCTAGTTTTGCGCGCAGCATCTTGACCCGCTCGCCGATGAGGCGACGGTCGGTTTCTAATTGGGTTTCTCCGGGTCCGCGCAGCCCGATCCCGCCTTTTTGCCGCTCAAGGTGGGTCCAGCCTCGTACCAGCCGAGTGGCGAGATGTTGTAACTGAGCAAGCTCGACCTGAACCTTGCCCTCGTGACTCTGGGCTCGCTGGGCAAAGATATCGAGAATCAGGCTGGTGCGGTCGATCACACGCACTTTGAGGTGGCGCTCCAGGTTGCGCTGCTGGGCGGGTGACAGGGCATGATTGAAGATCACCAGCTCAGCACCGAGATCAGTCACTGCCTCGGCAATTTCGTCGGCTTTGCCCGACCCAACGAATAAGGCCGCGTCAGGACTTGCGCGCCGACCGGTAACTGCAGCCACCGGCTCTGCGCCAGCAGATTTTGACAAGAGCCCAAGTTCCTCCAAGCTGGCAAGGAAATCACCTTTGCCAAAGTCAACGCCGACAAGGACAGCGCGCATCAGACAGCCTCGGGCCAAGGGCCACGAGGCGAGAGAGACTTACTCAGACTCAGACTCTGAGGAAGTTTGTTGAAGGTTCACAGCTCGCGCCGGAACAACCGTCGAGATCGCGTGCTTATAAACCATTTGGGTGACTGTGTTGCGAAGCAACACAACGTATTGATCGAAGGACTCGATATGCCCCTGCAACTTGATGCCGTTCACGAGATAGATAGACACCGGCACGTGCTCTTTTCGCAAGGCGTTGAGGAATGGATCCTGTAGCAGTTGCCCTTTGTTGCTCATGGATGCTCCGTATTCTTATAAGTTCAGGCGATTGTTTTAACGTTTGACGGAGGTAAACGCCCCGATCACTGGCACCTAAGAATGTAATCGATTTTGCCACCTGCTGGCAAACGCCGTCGCGCAAAATCCTCGCTAATCCGCCTTTGAAAAGGGGTTTTTTCCCGAGCGAAACTCTATTCGTAAGGGGGTGCCGATCAGCCCAAAGCTTTCTCTGAAATGTTTCTCCAGATACCGCTTATAGCTCGCCTCGATCCCATCCAACGCGTTGCCATGCACAACAATAACCGGCGGGTTTTGCCCCCCCTGATGTGCGTAGCGCAGTTTGGGTCGCACGGATCCCTTGCGGCGCGGTTGTTGGTGCTCGACAGCTTGCTCCAGTGCGCGGGTCAATTGCGGGGTGGGCAACTTCCTCATCGCTGCTTCATAAGCCGCGTTGATTGATTTCATCATTGGCGCGATGCCCGTACCCTTGATCGCAGAAATGAAATGCATCTTGGCAAATGACAAGAACGATAGCTTGCGCTCAATCTCGCGCTTGATATGTTCCCGCGCATCCTGTTCCAGACCATCCCACTTGTTTACACCAACCACCAGCGCACGACCGGCCTCCAATACAAAACCAGCGATATGCGCATCTTGCTCAGAGATGTCCTGCTGCGCATCGAGCAGCAACAGCACGACATTCGCGTCAGAAATCGACTTTAGTGTTTTGACCACCGAGAATTTCTCAATCGCTTCGAACACCTTGCCTTTACGACGAATACCCGCAGTGTCGATCAAGGAATAGTGACGACCATCGCGCTCGAAAGGAATCTCGATCGAGTCACGCGTGGTACCCGGCATATCGAATGCAATCACGCGCTCTTCCCCGAGCAGCGCATTCACCATTGTTGACTTCCCAACATTCGGGCGTCCCACAATCGCAATCCGGGTGCCGCGATGAGCAGGCTCGTCGACATCATCCGACTCGGGCTCGATCAACTCATCAAGCGCTGCTTCCACCAGATCGGGAACACCATCGCCGTGCGCAGCAGAGATAACGCAGGGATCACCGAGGCCGAGTTCATAGAAATCCGATGAGACGCTGGTGTATTGCATGCCTTCGGATTTATTGATGACCAGAATAACTTTACTCCCGGCCTTGCGCAGAAAATCATTGATGGTTTTGTCGTGCGGGGTGAGTCCTTGACGGCCATCGACCATGAAAAAAACGATATCCGCTTCAGCGATGGCTTGCCGCGTTTGCTTTGCCATTTCGCGCAGGATGCCGTCTTTAGCGACAGGCTCAAAACCACCGGTGTCGATCACGAGGAATGGGCGCTTACCCACCCGCCCCTCGCCGTAGTGGCGATCGCGCGTGAGTCCGGGGAAATCAGCGACCAGCGCATCGCGCGAGCGCGTCATTCGATTGAATAAGGTCGATTTGCCGACGTTTGGCCGCCCAACCAAGGCGATGACAGGTTTCATGGTGATTTTCGATTCTGGGCTTGCCCAGGTTCGCCGATGCTTCAGTGGCGAGAAATGCCTTGGGATTACTCGGTGGTGACTGCGATCAGTTTGCCATCAATGGTTTGCACCACTAAGTTGGCTCCGGTCACAATCGGTGCAGCAAGCACCTGACCGCCAACGCTTAGCCGGGCCAACATTGCGCCCTCCTCGCGTGACAGGAAATGCAAGTAGCCTTCTTTGTCGCCAACAACAACCGCACGGCCAAAAGAGACAGGTGCAGACAAACTACGGCCTCTAAGCGCGTTACTGCGCCACAAGCTACCACCTGTATCGCGTGAGAAACCGGCTAACGCACCCAACTCATCGGCTGCAAATACATAGCGCTGATCTATTCCCGGGCCGACTTCGGCGGAGAACTCGCGCGCCCAACGCAGGCTGCCATTGACTGCATCGACGCAGGCAATCCGACCCTGATAGGAGGTGGCGCAAAGTTCACGGCCAAGCAAAGCGGGAACGCCAGAAACATCGGCCACACGTTCAAGCTCGGTCGCACCACGCGGCTCAGCAACCGGCACGTCCCAACGGGCAACACCAGTTGCTGTGTTGATGGCCAACAGGCGCCCAGCGGGCAAGGCAACGAAAGCCGTTCCATCAGCGATGACAATACCAGGCGCGGCGCGCAATACCAGCGGAGGCGCTGTGCGCTGTATCACCCACCGACGCTCCCCGGTTTCGACATCATAGGCAACGATTTTGTTATCCATGCTGCGTACCACCACCACGCCGCTACCGACTGCAGGGGCTGACAGTACTTCGGTCGACGCTTTTACTTTCCAGCGCTGCTTACCGGTTGCGGCATCGAAGGCGAACACGGTACCGCGTGCACTTGCTACAGCAACAGTGGCCGCATCAGCACCGACACCTGCGGCGATGTCGGCATCGACAACGACGCTCCAAGCCTGCCGCCCGCTAGCGGCATCAAATGCCACCACTTTTCCGTCAGCACCGGCGGCAAATACCTTACCGTCGGCAAACACAGGCGCGAGAAACGGTGTGCCGGCGCGACCGAGGTCGGCGCGCCACAGCGTACGGACGGTGAGGCTCGGTTTGAAATCGACCAATGGCGCGGGCTCCACACGAGGCTTCTTGCTAGAGAACATCGAGCAAGAAGCCAGCAGACCGACTATTAGCAAAGAAGAGAACCGCATCCAGCGGCGAGCGCCATTCATCAATCGTTCCCCATCATCCCTTGCTCGGCGAGCCGCCTACCGCATCCAACTTCAGTTGAATCAACTGACGCGCGGGATTTTTCACCTCAGTTTTGTCCAGCGCAGTTTGATACGCGGCGCGCGCGTCTTCCAGCTTGTTCAGACCGAAGTACAAGTCACCCTTGCGGTCAGCCACCAAGGCAGCAAACTGATCTGGAAAATCGACGGACAAGACCTTCAAACCTTCGTCGTAAGCCTTTTCATCAAGCAAAACACCGGCAAGCCGAATGCGTGCGATGGCTTTGAACTCTTCGTTCTTGCCGTTCTCTGATACCCACAGCAGTTCACCTTTAGCTGCCTTCAAGTCAGCCCCATCGAAGGCGGCTCTTGCTGCGACCAGCGCACCCATCTGCGCGTAGGCAGTACCACTAAATTTATCTTTCAGATCGGCTGAAGCGCGAGTTCGTTTGGCCGCATCATTTGATTCGACTGCCTTTACAAGCTCTTCGTATAAGACGGCAGCCTTCGCGGCTTGCGAGCGCTGCCAATAGTTCCAACCTGTCCAGGAGGCATAGGCCAACAGAAACGCAGTGACTAGCCATGTCACCAGATTGCCGTACTTATCCCACCAGGCTTTTAGGCTGGCGATTTGCTCTTGTTCTTCGTGATCGTATGCCATGTCTTTATAAGTCTATTAATGAACCGTAGGGATTTGTCCGGGGTGGAGGTGACCGTGTTCGTGCTCCGCATCACCGACGATTTGATCGATGAGGTAGTCAACGACTTGATCGAATCCAATGTGACGCTGATTGTTGGTCATATCAGCCTCGCGCAAGTGCTTGATGGTGGCCTCGCCTTTTGCCATTTCATCATCGCCCAGGATGAGCGCATAGGCAGCGCCGCTGCCGTCGGCCCGCTTCATCTGAGACTTGAAACTGCCGGCGCCGCCGAGCGCTGCGCAATGTAGCACAACATCCAGGCCGGCATCCCGCAAGCGCTCGCCCAGAATAAAGGCCTGCAACTGTGCCGCATCACCCTGATGCACCAGATACACATCGCACTGAGCGGCGCTAGTCGATGCGGTGTTCGCACGCATCAGCTCGAGGAGACGCTCGACGCCCATCGCAAACCCAACCGCCGGCGTCGGCTTACCACCGAAAATCTCGACCAGGGGGTCATAGCGACCACCGCCACACACCGTGCCCTGAGAGCCTAGATGGTCGGTGATCCATTCAAATACCGTACGGTTGTAGTAATCCATGCCACGTACTAACCGAGGGTTGATGGTGAAGCGGATATTGTTGGCGTTGAGGAGTCGTTGCACACCATCGAAATGCGCGCGCGACTCGTCACCCAAATAATCCAGCAGCTTCGGCGCATCATTCACCAACGCCTGCATCGCCGGGTTCTTGGTATCGAGTATGCGCAAAGGATTGGTATGCAGCCGTCGCTTTGCCTCGGCATCAAGCACGTCGCTATGTTGTTCAAAGTACGCAATCAGATCAGCACGATGTCGGTTGCGCTCCTCAGCGTCACCAATTGAGTTGATTTCCAAGCGTATGTCGCTCAATCCAAGATCATCCCAAAGACGCTGGCACATCATGATTAACTCGGCATCGATATCGGGGCCCGAGAAACCGATGGCCTCGGCACCGATCTGATGAAACTGGCGGTAGCGACCACGCTGTGGACGCTCATGCCTGAACATCGGGCCCGAATACCAAAGGCGCTTTGGACCATCGTAGGTGAGGTTATGTTCCAGTACGGCGCGCACAACGCCTGCTGTACTCTCCGGCCGCAGGGTCAGCTGGTCGCCGTTCATGCTGTCGGTGAAAGAGTACATTTCCTTCTCAACGATATCAGTGACCGTACCTAACCCGCGCGCGAACAAAGCCGTGGGCTCTACAATTGGCGTGCGAATTTGCTGATAACCATAGCTGCGCAACACCGATTGCACCGTGTTTTCAAACAGCTCCCATAGTGGCGCGTCGTCGGGCAGTACATCATTCATGCCCTTGACCCCGAGGATTTTTTCTTTTTTAGTTTCTGCCATAACGGGTCTTCACATAATCCAGTACGATGGTTTGAAACTCTTCGGCGATACGCTCACCCCGCAGCGTGACCGACTTCTGACCATCGACGAAAACCGGCGCGGCCGGTGACTCGCCGGTGCCGGGCAGGCTGATACCGATGTTGGCATGCTTGGACTCACCAGGACCGTTGACGATACAGCCCATCACCGCGACGTTCATCTCTTCCACGCCCGGATAACTGGTCTTCCACACCGGCATCTGCTCGCGCAGATAGGTTTGGATTTGATCTGCCAATTCTTGAAACACGGTTGATGTCGTGCGACCACATCCAGGGCAGGCAATCACCATCGGCGTGAATTTACGCAAACCCATTGTCTGCAAAATTTCTTGCGCAACAATGACTTCCTTAGTTCGGTCACCACCTGGTTCGGGGGTCAGCGAAACTCGTATGGTGTCACCGATGCCCTCTTGCAGCAGTACACCGATCGCAGCGGTCGATGCAACAATCCCCTTGCTGCCCATGCCCGCTTCGGTCAATCCGAGATGCAGCGGGTAATCGCAGCGACGCGAAAGCTCGCGATACACCGCGATCAGATCTTGTACACCCGACACCTTGCAGGATAGGACAATCCGGTCACCCGGCATGCCAAGCTCCTCGGCGCGCTGCGCGTTATCTAGTGCGGAGGTAATCAGCGCTTCATACATTACGGCTTGTGCAGTCCATGGCTCTTTACGCTGCGCGTTTTCGTCCATCATTCGCGCCAGCAGCGATTGGTCAAGACTGCCCCAGTTGACGCCAATTCTTACTGGCTTGTCATAGTTGTTCGCCACTTCGATCATCTGCGCGAACTGCGTATCCCGCTTCGCGCCCTGCCCTACGTTACCGGGGTTGATACGGTATTTGGAGAGCGCTTCTGCACACGCGGGATGGCGCGTCAGTAACAGGTGGCCGTTGTAATGAAAATCGCCGACCAGCGGCACATCAATACCCATTTTGTCTAACTGCTCGCGAATCGCTGGAACAGCCGCTGCGGCTTCTTCTGTGTTGACAGTAATACGCACCACTTCAGAGCCGGCACGTGCCAGTTCCTTGATCTGTATGGCGGTACCAATCGCGTCAGCGGTATCTGTGTTCGTCATGCTTTGCACAACCACAGGCGCGCCGCCACCAACACGTACCTCTCGGTCGCCGTAACGCACAACTGATTGGCGCGTAAGCTTGCGCGTGACAGGGCCTGTGGGTATGGGCGAGACTGACTGATCCATGAATAGCTCCTTACTTGAGACTCAGCTTAGCGACGTTATCGCGCGCTACCGCGCGCAGGTTGAGCGTCTGCCCACGCAAGCTGGCATCTACACCGGCGGCGTTTCCGATCACCAGTACCACCGGTTCGTTCACCTCAACCAATTCTGTCGTTCCTGCTTTCATTAATCGTGAGATGAGCCTGCGTTCGCCCTCGACAGTGGTGACCTCGACCCAACTATCTTCACGTGCCTTGATCTCAAGTGCGCTGGCAGAACTCACCCCGACACCCAATGAGCTGAGTACACCGCCTTTATCGCTCTCCGCCTCCGGCGAAGAAGCTTCTCTGCCGCCGGTGAGTGGCGGTAGCGCATCAACTACCTTGGCATAGTCCACACTCGGCACTGAGAACCACTCATAGCGATAGGCGATAAACACCAGCGCAGTCACCACGGCCGCTACGATCACCAGCGCGGGCCACTTGCTCGAGTTGCGGCGCCGAGGCGGGGGCGATTGCCGGCCGCGCAGACCCGGGGCGGGCAATGGGCGCTTCACCACCATGCCATCGAATGCAGGATTGGGCTCACTCGACAACATGGCGATCAGCGGTGCCGGGTCGAGCTCTAGCAGCTTGCAATACGAGCGTATGAAGCCACGAACCGTGGCCATGCTCGCGAGTTGCGCGAAATCATCCGATTCCAACGCAGTTATCTGACGAGGAGAGATTTTCAGTCGGCTGGAAACATCCTCCACCGACAAACGAAATTCCTTGCGGCGTTTGGCCAGCAAGGCACCTGGTAGCTGCTGGGCAACGTTCTCAATAGTGTATTCCGGATGAAGGCCACCGGCCTGATCCGCAGCAGAGACTGTTTCCACAGATGCCGGCGGCTCCGTCATCGATATTTGATCAGCGTCGACATTAGACGCTGCTGATACGGTGTCGTCTGGCATCGACGCTGCTGGATCGGCTGAACCCGGGTCGGCTGAAGCATGATCATCTGGCGTATGCCCTGATCCCAACTCGGTAATCGAGTCGTGGACCGGATCAGTGCCGGACGCCGCCGGATCAGATTTGTCTTTATCGCTCATTGATGTCGGTACGCAAATAAGCCTGCAACTGCGGAGAATCAGGGAATAGCCGTTTCCACTGTGCGGCGATGCTGCGTTCAGCATCACGGTCACCTAGTCGCCGCTCGATATCCACCGCCAAGGCATAGTCTTGGCTAGCTGCATAGCCGCTAGCGAGTATGACCTTGAAATGTCTGCGCGCCTGCTGATCATCACCTCGCTCGATGGACAACCGCGCCAGTTGAGCCCTTGCTGCCAGCAAACCGGGTTCTGCCTGTAGCGCCCGCTGGAAGTAACGCTCCGCGCGATCACGATCACTCAGTCTCAAGCTGCAGATACCCGCGTTCATCGCAGCATTTGCTGGTGCTGAATAACGGCGCTGGGACAGGGCGCGATCGAAATAAGGCAAGCCCTCTGCTGCTCTGCCTGTTTCGCACAGCAGCCAACCCATATTGTTTTGCAGGGTAGGATCATCTGGCGCCAATCGAAGCGCATGCACCATGCTCTGCGTCGCCTGTTCGGGCTCGCCCAGCCGCATCAAGGCCAGCGCACGTAGCCCGAGCGCATCGGCGCGGTTGGGTGCCACGTCTAGCGCACGGTTCACTTCATCGAGCGCGATAGCGTGACTACCCTCGGCGAAGTAGGCTTTTGCGAGCTCAAGCCGGGCGCTCGCGCGTCGTTCGGCATCCGCTGCGCTTGCAGGATCGTGTAGCGCGTGGGTGCATGCGCCAAGTGACAGCAGTGCGACGAGAATAATCCAACGACTCATTAATGCTCTACCCAGGAATCTCAACGATACGACCGAAATCAGTACCGTACTTTTGCTGGTACGAATCCAAACTCCGCATTCGCTCTTGCAAACGCGTCCGATCCTGCACATCACCGGCGAGTTGACCGCAGGCTGCATCAATATCGTCTCCGCGTGTTTTGCGAACGGTTGTCACGATACCGGCATCCATCAGAACTTGAGAGAAAGCTTTGATGCGCGAAGCGCCCGAGCGACGTAACCCCGAAGCCGGAAACGGATTGAATGGAATCAAATTAAACTTACAAGGCACATCACTGACCAGCTGGAGCAACTCGCGCGCGTGCACATCCGTATCGTTCACACCATCCAGCATGCAGTACTCGAATGTAATGAAATCGCGCGGCGCAAATTCCAAGTAGCGCTTGCACGCCGCGAGCAACTCGACCAGCGGATACTTTCGGTTCAGCGGCACCAATTCATCACGAAGAGAATCATTGGAGGCATGCAAAGAGACCGCAAGCGCCACCGCGCAGTCGCTGGACAGTTTGTCCATCATCGGCACAACACCACTGGTTGATACCGTGACACGACGACGCGATAGTCCGTAGGCGTTATCGTCGAGCATCAGCTTAAGCGCTGCGACGGTCGGTTCATAGTTGAGCAGCGGCTCACCCATGCCCATCATCACCACATTCGTGATCTGACGCTCGCCTTTGGGCCCGCCCGTAATGCCCTTCTCGCGCCGAAGGGTTCGCTCGGCCATCCAGAGCTGCCCGACAATCTCGCCTATCGTGAGATTGCGCGAGAAACCTTGCTTGCCAGTGGAGCAAAATCGGCAGTTCACGGCGCATCCGGCTTGAGTGGATACGCACAGAGTGCCGCGATTTTCTTCCGGTATGAAGACAGTCTCTACCGCGTTGCCATCGCCAACGTCGATCAACCACTTGCGTGTGCCGTCGGAGGCGGTGTTATCGCTGATAATGGCTGGTGCCGCGACCGTTGCGTGAAGCTTCAGCTTTTCGCGCAAGGATTTGGCGAGATCAGTCATCGCATCGAAGTCGGCCTCACCGAATTGATGTATCCAGCGCTGCAACTGCTTCGCGCGAAATGGCTGCTCGCCGAGTTCGCCGCACCAGCGGATGAGTGCGGCGGGTTCCAGATCCAGCAGATTGGTCAATGCCGCCATGGTTACCCCCCAAACTCCTTGCGGCCGAGTTGGACATCGCGACGATGCGCGCGTCTTCTTTCAGCCGCTTGGCTTGCGCTACTCGCGTTAATGAGATTAGCGTGAGTAAACGTTCAAACTCGGGAAAAAATAAGCGATTTCGATTTTTGCTGTGTCCGGGCCATCAGAGCCGTGGACAGCATTAGCGTCGATCGAGTCGGCGAAATCAGCGCGAATGGTTCCCTTATCGGCTTTCTTAGGATCCGTAGCGCCCATCAGATCACGGTTTTTCGCAATCGCATTGTCGCCTTCCAGCGCTTGAACCATGACTGGACCGGAGATCATGAAATCGACCAGATCCTTGAAAAACGGACGCTCGCGATGGACCGCATAGAACCCTTCGGCCTCGGCACGAGAGAGCTGAACCATGCGGGCAGCGATCACTTTCAGGCCGGCGTTTTCAAATCGGCTGTAGATCTGTCCGATGACGTTTTTTGCCACTGCATCCGGCTTGATGATTGACAGGGTGCGCTCGGTGCTCATCTGAAAAAACTCCAATAAAATGAAAGGGTTAAGGAATTGGGAAGAATTATTTGATAACTTTTAATTTTAACATGAAAGTGTCGCTTTTAGACCGCTCTCGCGACGTGTCGGTGTGATTGGGGCTGTACCAGGACGGGTGCAGCCCGCCGTAAAGTAAGGTAAATTATCGAATTGACAGGTGGCGAGCTGCGCCGGCTGTTATTAAATTGAAAATGGAGGTCAAATGAACCAACCGCTACCCACTCAATACGGCACGCTGGACGACACTTCCGTCGTACGTCACCGCGTATTGCGCAACACCTACTGGCTGCTGGCGCTATCCATGCTGCCGACGGTGCTGGGGGCCTGGCTTGGGGTGCAAATGCACTTCTCGCTGTTCGCTGGCAGTCCGATATTGAGCTTCATCGCGTTTCTGGCGATCGCCTTCGGCTTCTTCTACGGCATAGAGCGCACCAAAAACTCCGGTATGGGCGTGGTCTTGCTGCTGGGCTTCACCTTCTTCATGGGTCTGATGCTCTCGCGCATGATCGAGCACATCCTGCATTTCGCTAACGGACCGCAACTGATCATGACCGCTTTTGGCGGTACCGCCGTGGTGTTTGCTGCCATGGCATCGATTGCGACCACCAGCAAGCGCGATTTTTCCGGCTTGTCGAGCTGGTTGTTCGCGGGCGTGATCGTGATTCTGCTAGCAGGTGTTGCTAACATCTTCCTGCAAATGCCTGCTTTGCAGATCGTGATCTCGTTGGTTGCCGTTGTGATCTTCTCTGCCTACATCCTGTTTGACGTACAGCGCATCATCAACGGTGGCGAAACCAACTACATCAGCGCAACCTTGGCGATCTATCTGGATCTGTACAACGTGTTCGTGAACTTGCTCGCGCTGCTGGGCATTTTCGGCGGCGAGCGCGAATAAACTGCGCCAGCCCCAACAAAAACGCCGGTTCGATGCCGGCGTTTTTTATTTCAGTGAGCGTTCGGCGAGCGCATTGGCTCGCTCTAAAACTCATCACTTCTGCTGATAGTGCGCCACCAACCGCCGCTTGATAGGGCCGGCGTGATCAGCTGCGGGATGAGATGCGCCAGTCAGACGTGGCGATCAAACACGGCAATCGACTCGACATGCGCGGTGTGAGGAAACATATTCACCACGCCAGCCTGACTCAGCCGATAGCCACCCGTATTCACCAGTAGCCCCGCGTCGCGCGCCAAGGTTGAGGGGTTGCACGAGACATAGACAATCCGCGACGGCTGCAAATCCGGATTGCTCTCTTTCGCCTCTGCGATGGCCGTGCAGACGTCCATCGCCCCGTCACGGGGTGGATCGATCAGCATTCGGTCAAAGCGCCCGAGCGACTTAAGGTCTTGAAGCGTAAATTCGAACAAATTCCGATGCAGGAATTGCGTTCGATGATCCAAACCATTCAGCGCCGCATTGCTCAATGCGCGCTCAGTGAGCACGGAACTTCCTTCAATGCCAACCACTTCCCGCGCCTGCGTTGCCAGCGGTAGTGTGAAGTTGCCCAAGCCACAGAATAAGTCTGCTACGCGATCGTTGGCCTGCACCTCTAATAGACGCAGCGCACGTGAAACGAGCACGCTATTGATCTGGTGATTGACCTGAGTGAAATCCGTCGGCTTGAATGGCATCACCAAACCAAACTCGGGCAAGCGGTACTGCAGCTGCCGCTTTTGCGGATACCATGCGGCAACGGTGTCCAGCCCCTTCGTCTGCAACCACCACTCAATATCCCATTGATCTGCAAACGCCTTTAGTTGGCGCTCATCCTCGGCAGACAATTGCTCCATAATCCGCAGCACCATAACAATCACCTGCTCATTGTCATGCTCGCCGACGGCCAACTCGATCTGTGGCAATCGGTCACGAATGGATAGCGATGCAATGAGTGCTCGCATCGGCATCAGAATGTCGGATACTTTTCGCGGCAAAATTTCGCAGCTGCGCATATCGGCGATGAAGCTTGATCGCCGCTCATGAAACCCGACCAGCACCCCACCCTTCTTTGCAACAAACCTTACCGACAGGCGTGCGCGATAGCGGTATCCCCAGTCGGGACCTTGAATGGCGCGCAATAGGTACTCGGGCCGAACTCGGCCAATATGAAACAGGTTATCTTCCAAAACACGCTGCTTGATCGCGACCTGTGCAGCTGGGTTGAGGTGCTGCATTGCGCAGCCACCGCAGACACCAAAATGATTGCATCGCGGTGTTGTGCGCAGCGAAGACGGTCGCAACAAGGCCGTCATTTCTGCCGCTTCCCACTTGGGCTTCCGGCGGAAGGATTGAAAACGCACCTGCTCGCCCGGCAACGCACCCTCGACGAAGATCACCTTGCCCGGCGATCCATCCTCATTCGGTAGATGACCTACACCGCGCGCCTCCATATCCAGCGACGCAATTTCAAGTACCGGGGAGGTCATTGCCACAAGCTCAGATAATCACGCCAATGAGGCGCATCAATAGTTTGCAGCGATGTGCGTACCAAGGCGATCTCGGCATCGTACGCATCACGCGTAAGACGCCCACGAAGCAGTTGATAGCGGCAATACACCAGATAGGTGTTCACGACATCGGTCTCGCAGTAATCGCGAATCTCTTGTAGCCGCCCTTCTTGATACAGCGACCAGACCTGCGACCCGTCTACCCCCATTTTGCCGGGAAAGCCGCACAGCTTGGCCAGATCGTCGAGCGGCGCATTGGCGCGCCCGGTATACATAGCCAGATGATCCATCAAATCAAGATGGCGGGTATGGTAGCGTGAGAGATAGTTATTCCATTTGAAGTCGCGATCTTCGTCGCCCATTTCCCAAAATCGTGCCGCATTGATGCCGTGAATCAGCGCACGGTAGTTGAGCACGGGAAGGTCAAAGCCGCCGCCGTTCCAGGACACCAGTTGCGGTGTGTAGCGTTCGACGATGCGATAAAAATCCTGAATCAGCTTCGGCTCGGCATCGTCCAAACTACCCAAGGATCGAACACGAAATCCTTCGTCGTCGCGGAAAACGCAAGAGATCGCCGCCACCCGATGTAAATGGTGCTGCAGAAAATCGGATCCTGTTTTTTCACGCCGTGCCGCAAACGCCTGCGCTGCCACCTCAGCATCCGAGAGCGCAGCATCGCTGCCGAGCAGCGTGCGAAGGCCACTGACATCCGGAATAGTTTCGAGGTCAAACACCAGTACCGGCGTCATAGCAATGCATCCTTTCCAACACCGCGCGCCGTAATCACCTGCTTTAGCCTGTGCAAACCATCTTGCTGAATCTGCCTGACGCGCTCACGCGTGACGCCTAGCTCATCGGCGATCTCATCCAGCGTCGCGGGTACGCCATGATCCAAACCAAAACGCCTCAGGATAACGATGCGCTGCCTGATCGGCATCGTATCAATCCAGCGACGCACCATATGCGTCATTTCCTGCTGCTCGACATGGACGTCGGGCGCCTCAGCGGCGAGATCCGCGACCAGATCGAGCAAACTGGCATTGGTGTCGTTAGGCAGTGGTGTATCAAGCGAGCATACCGGCTCGGCTAAGCCGAGTATCTCGCGTACCTCGTCAACGCTGCGCTCTACCAGATGCGCGATATCTTCCAGCCGTGCGTCCTTCTGATGATCCAGACGCGCCTCCAGGTGATATTTGGCGCGCAGTACCAGATTTAACTCGCGTACTCGGTGGACCGGCAACCGTATCATGCGTCCTTGATTCATGATGGCACGCTCGACACTCTGCCGTATCCACCACGTGGCGTAGGTTGAGAACCGAAAACCACGCTGGGGTTCGAATTTACCGATCGCATGCATCAGGCCAAGGTTGCCTTCCTCGATCAGATCGAGCAAGCCAAGTCCGCGATTCACGTAGTGCTTGGCAATCGATACGACCAATCGCAGGTTATGCTCGATCATGACCTGCCGCGCATCGAAATCGCCCTGCGCCGCCAGCGTCGCGTGGTACCGCTCCTGTTCCAGCGTCAGCAATGGGCGTCTACCGATGCGATTCAGGTAGTACTGGGTGGTATCGCTCGCCAGCTCAGCGTTGAGCAAGGCGCGAAATTCCTCGATCGGCTGCCGTGAAGCGTCGTCCTCTTCAATCAGCTCGCTCTGATCCACCAGCCCACTACTGTCCGGCGGGATTATCGGTGGTGAATCCGGCGGTTCCGACGGATCACTCATTCAACGACTCGGCAAAAAACTGATCGGGTCAACCGCCTTCCCCAGCTGCCTAATCTCGAAATGCAGCCGTACCGACTCCGCATCGACATCGCCCATCTCGGCAATGCGCTGTCCTTTGGCGACCGTTTGGCCTTCTTTCACCAGCATGGATTTGTTATGCCCGTAAGCAGATACGAGCCCATCGCGATGATCGATGATCACCAGGTTGCCAAATCCGCGCATATTGTTCGCATAGAGCACGGTGCCGTCACCGACAGAGACAATCGGCTGTCCGGGTTGCCCGGCGATATCAATCCCTTTGCGCGATGCGTCGAAGCCTCGAATGATCTTGCCTTCGGTCGGCCAGATGAAGCGCCCGGCAGCGAGCGGACTGGTATCGGCCGGCTTGCGGCTGTCTGCCAGCGACTTCGCTGGTTCGGGACGCTGCAAGTCGGACCACGCCTGATCGGAATAAGCGATCTTACGACCCAGCGGCCCATTCTTGATGCCGCCGGTGCCAGCCAGTGGCGCAGGTGTCGCGGGTGTCGCAGGGGCCGGAGAAGTCGCTGGGTTATTGTTGGCCTGGGATTCAAGGGTGCGCATCTCCATACCGGTTTCGGTAGGCACGCTAGCGACCTTGTTGTCCT
>JAIXQV010000162.1 GCA_027485535.1 Oxalobacteraceae bacterium
AGCACTTCACCTCTGACATCCAACACTCCGGGCGGCTGCTCGATTCCCAGTCGCAGCGGAACCGAACGAACAGTTCCGATATTGGCGGTAACATCTTCGCCGGCATTGCCATCGCCGCGGGTTGCTGCTTGCACCAGCACACCATCGACATAGCGCAAATTGATCGCAAGTCCATCGAATTTCAGTTCACAGGCGTACTCGACATCGCCAGATTGGCCCAGTCCTTCACTCACGCGACGATCAAAGGCGTGTATGTCGTCTTCAGAAAATCCATTGTTGATCGACAGCATGGGCACGTCATGCTGTACCTGCGCGAACTCGGGCAGTGGTGCGCCACCCACGCGCTGCGTCGGCGAGTCGGCGGTGATGAGATCAGGATGTTTTGTCTCGAGCTGCTGCAGCTCAATAAAGAGGGTGTCGTATTCAGCATCGGGGATCGTCGGCTGATCGAGCACATAGTAGGCATGAGCGTGACGATTCAGCTCCTCACGCAACCACTGGATGCGTGCGCTGTCGCTCTCGTGTCCGGTTGCAGCGTTCACGGAAATGAGCAGCAGCGCAGTTCGTTCAGGCGAACAAGCGCTGCGCCAGTGGCGATCCGGCAGGGATACCTGCCTGCGCCATGGCGCGATAGAAATCAGCGACCTGTTCGGCAATCGCAGTCAGCGCAGCATCCGGCAATGGCTGGCCTTCATCGTCGACCACCGCACCGGATAACCGGTTCGCCAGTGACTTGGCAAAAGCCGTCATCGCCTTGAAACCACCGCGATCAGGCGCTACGAGTGCAACTGGCAACAACAGGGTGATTTTGGCGCTCGTATCGTCAGACGGATTGGCATTCACGTTTACCGAGAACAGCAAGCCGCCCTCACCATCGGGCATCACCAATTTGCCGTCGGGACGCAACTCCATACCCTGCCGTTGCAGTGCTGGCTTGAGCGTGGCCATCGGCCATGGCGCTGCGCTCGCACGTACATTGATTGACAACTGAGCATCGAATTCCTGTAACAGCTGGTGCAGCGAGCGTGCCTTTCCGACTACATCACTCATATCGGGCAAATCAGGTCTGGCACCTAAATCGTCAGCCATTTGATCGAGTCGCGAGGCCAGCTCGGAAAACTCCAACTCAGTCAGCGGACCACTGCGCGTTGCCAGTTGCACGCCGACCTGCAGTTGCTGATAAACCCCGCCGACTGCTGCCAGTTCCCAATGACCGTCATCACTGAGCCCCGCCACCTTCACCGGCTTGCTACCCACCAGATGCAAGTGCTGAAACGCCTGCACCACGCGCTCGCCGCGCAGGGGTGCATCAAGCAGAATAGGGACAATACAGTCAATCGCAGGATCCAACGGCGAACGACGCACTGCTGCTGATTGAAGATGGGAATCGTGCGATTCGACAGACGCCTCCTGCGCGTGTTCTACCTCAACGGCTGGCGCATGCCCGACCACCACATCCGGGCCCTCGAAGGGTGACAACACGGGTTCTTGACGCGATGACGGCTGACCCTCTGCCATCAGCACATCATCCTGCGCAGTCGAAAAAGCCTGCTCTACGGATTTTTTGGCGCGCCATTCCTGCCATTTGTTGTAGGCAATCACGCCGACCACGACCACCACTCCTAAGCCAATGAGGCTCTCTTGCAGCTGAATCATTCGCGTTCTCTGTCGAGACTATTCAATAAAGAAACATTTTAACGGAGATCGCCCCCGCATTACCTGCGCAAGTGCGTCAAACCGCTGCCAAATCGCCGAGCATGCCCACCACTGAAATATTGTCAAACAAGAAAGTTGACAATGATCAACAGCGGCCTAGATTTTGTCATTACGATAACTCTCTGTTGGCTCAGCCCATGGAGGAAAACGGATGTCGAACGCCACAGGAATCAAGCTGAACGCTTGGAACACGCTATCGCTGCGGTTCTGGACCCGCCGTGTCCGCCGCTGGTACTACAAGCGCACCGAAGAACACTACATGATCTGCGCTGCCGTCGAGAACGCTCGCATGCGGGAGGCCGAAGAAAACGAGGCCTATTATCAAAAGCGCGCCGCCATGGCACGCGCGGCGCTGCGTTTCGACTGATCAGGCGGCCTGTTGCTGCGCGGCAAAGTTCGAGGCCGCCGCCATATCCACCGCGACAATGCGGGAGACGCCCTGCTCCTGCATCGTTACCCCAATGAGCTGCTGTGCCATCTCCATCGCGATCTTGTTGTGCGAGATGAACAAGAATTGCGTAGCGGCTGCCATTTTCTTGACCATATTGCAGAAGCGCTCGGTATTGGCGTCATCGAGTGGCGCGTCGACCTCATCGAGCAAACAGAATGGCGCTGGATTCAGCTGGAAGATAGAGAACACCAGCGCCGTCGCCGTCAGCGCTTTTTCGCCACCGGACAGCAGATGAATCGTGGCGTTCTTCTTGCCGGGTGGTTGTGCCATCACCTGAACACCGGAATCCAGAATTTCCTCGCCCGTCATCACCAGCTTGGCCGTACCACCGCCAAACAGAATTGGGAACAGTTCGCCAAACTGCTGATTGACCTTGTCGAAAGTATCTTTCAGCAGTTCGCGCGTTTCCATATCGATCTTGTGGATCGCGTTTTCGAGCGTCGTAATCGCCTCGGTCAGATCGGCATTTTGCGCATCGAGGAACTGTTTGCGTTCGCTGGCCTGCGCCAGCTCGTCGAGTGCGGCCAGGTTCACCGGGCCAAGCGCATTGATGGAATTGGTCAGTCGCGTGACCTCACCTTGCAGGTAAGACGGACGGAGTTCGTCGCTCAGTTTTTCTGCCAGCGCGGCCTCGTCGGCGTTTGCGTTCGCCAGTGACTCGGCATACTGCTCTTGGTTCATGCGCGCAGCCTGTTCTTTTAGCTGCAGCTCGACAATACGATCACGGATCGGCTGCAGACCACGCTCGGCAGCGAGTTTGGATTCATCTTGGGCGCGCATGCGCTGGGTCAGTTGATCCAGTTCATGGCGCGCATTCGAGAGCACCAACTCCTGCTCACTACGTTGTTCGAGCAAGCTCTGCAAGCCCGCTTGTGCGGTACGGTCGTCGAGTTGCTCCAGCTCCAGAGTGCCTTGCTCCATGCTGGCAAACAGTTGCGCTGATTGCTCCAGCGCCGTGGTGATATTACGCTTCAGTTCTTCGATACGGTTTTCATGCGCGCGCAACGCGAATTCCGCCTGCTGCGCCGCCAGCGCCAGTTCGCGCACATGCTCACGCGCCTGATTCAATGCAGCTTCGCGCTCCAGATACACCGTCTGACCATCTTCATGCGCTTCCTGCACCTTCGCCAGCTCGGTATCGAGTTGTTCCAGCGCCTGCTCTGCGTTGGTCTGCAGTTGACGCTGCTCGGCTTCCTGCGTAGCAATCTCGTTCAGATCGTTACCGATCTGTGTGCTGCGCTCACTGAAGCGCTCAACCGCTTCGGTCAGTTTCAGCAAATCCATTTGCAAGGTATGCAGCGTTTGCTGCTGCGTGCTGACCCGCTGTGTCAGTTCTTCCAAACGCTGTGTGCCCTGCGTGAGGGCAGCATCGGCGCGTACCGAACGCTGTCTCGACTCATCCGCCAGCATCTGTTGCGCACGCACCTGACGAACCAGGTTATCGATTTCCTGTTGACGCGCCAACATGCCATCCTGCTCGGAATCCGATGCATGGAATCGCACCGACAAGCGACTAATCAGATGCCCCTCGCGCGTGACCAGCGTGGCACCCAAAGGCAGCTTGGATCGATCCAGCAGAGCACCCGCAGCATCGTCAGCGACATACACCTGGTGCAGCCAATCCTGCAGCAGTGCGCGCAAGCCGGGGTCATCCACTTTCATCATGGACATCAGCGTTTTCAATCCGGATGGCGCAGACTCGTTCGTGTTCGCCGTGCCGCTCAAGGAATATAGCGAGAGCTTGGCGGGCGGGGCATCGCCAAAAAATGCTTTTGCCCAATCGAGATTAGACACTTCCAACGCACCCGTGCGCTCACGTAGCACGGATTCCAACGCAACTTCCCAGCCCGGCTCGATCGACAGCTTCTGCCACAAACGGGGCAGCTTGCCGAGTTCATGCTTGTTCAGCCAAGGTGCTACTTTGCCCTCGGTTTGTACGTTTTCCTGCAGCTGCTTTAAGGCAGCGAGTCTGGCTTCGAGCTGCGCATGCTTGGCGGTTTCAGTATTGACTGATTCCTGCGCATCACGGCGCTCCTGCTCCAGCAATGGCTGTTGCTCGCGCGCCGTTGTTAGCTCCGCCTGCGACTGCTCGAGTTGCGTTTGTTTTTGCTCGACCTGCGACTTCAAATTACTGAGATGCGCGGTATCTGGCAAAGACAGTGCGTTCTTTTCTTGCGCGAGCCGTTCGCGGCGCTGTGTCAGCGTCGCGAGAATATTGGAGGCATTACGCTGATGCGTCGACTCAAGCTCGATACGCTGCTGCACCTGCATGATGCGCGAGCGCGATTCGGTGGTTGCCAGTTGCGCGCTCCGCCAAGATTCTTCAATCGCCGGCAGCGACGCTTGCTTGCTCTGCAAAGCCTGCTGCGCCTCGCTCACGCGTGCGCCATGCGATGTCAGATCAGTCTCGGCTTGTTCAAGCTCTGCCTCGAATTGGGTGCTCTGACGCTGCCATTGCTCGCGTTGCGCAGTCAACGAGTTAAGTTGCGTTTGCAATCGGGTACGCGACTCAATCACGAAACGAATCTGCGCTTCTAGGCTACCGATTTCTGCATTGGTCTGGTATAGGGCGCCCTGCGCCTGATGCATGCGATCGCCGGCAGCATAATGCTCCTGCCGCAGTTGCTCCAACTCGGTTTCAACATGACGTAGCTTGGCGGTTTGCTCTTCCAGCTCGATTTGCGCCTTATCGATATCGCGCAGGAATTTTTGCTGCTCATTGGCAGCCTCGTTTTTTCTGAGCAGCCACAGTAGTTTCTGTTTCTCATCTTGCTCGGATTGCAGCTCGTGATATTTCTGCGCGACCTCGGCCTGCTTCTCCAGCTTCACGACGTTTTGGTTCAGCTCGCGCAGAATGTCCTCGACGCGTTGCAAG